>VXNX01000009.1 GCA_009840385.1 Candidatus Dadabacteria bacterium | reverse complement strand
CCGGGCGGGGGCGGGGTCGGGAAAGACGAGGGCGATAATAGCTAGGTATCTCGGCATTCTCGAGGCCGGTGAAGCGGATATTCCTCAGATCGTGGCCGTTACTTTTACGGAGAACGCTGCGAGTGAGCTCAAGTCGAGAATAAGCACGGAAATCTCAAAATATATTGATGCTCACGGCTACAGGGGAAATATCTCCGAAGGGTGGCGCAGGAGGTTCTTTTCCGCCCCCATAGGCACTATCCACAGCTTCTGTTCAGGGATACTGAGGGAAAACGTCTTTGATTCAGGACTTCCTTTGGACTTCTCTGTAATTGAAGGCTCCGAGAAAGACGCTTTTTACGAACAGAATATCGGCAAGTTCCTTCTTATGGGAATCGAGGACGGTGACCCAAGGCTGCAAAGACTTCTTAAGATGGAATCTTATGATTACGCTCAGATCTTGAAGATCATAGCCATGATACTGAAGGAAGCTGTGAGGCTTCACCTGGTTCCTCCTTTTCGCTATTGCGGGGAAGATGTCAGTCTTGAGAAGCCCGATCCGCAGAGACTTGAATCCATGAATGAAAGGCTTCACAAGGTGATTGAAGAATATATCTCCGTTCTTTCATCCCGTTCCGAAAAGAAAAAACAGGTTCTGCACGATCTCAGCGGAAAAATAGACATGACTCTGGGTATTGACCGGAACATCCGCTACCTAAAAGCTGTCTATGAACAGGCGAAAAGCGAAATGACAAAGTCCGAAGTTGAACGCTCAAGGCTTATGCTTCTCGATACGGTCTTTTCGGTAATGGGATACTACGACTCGGAAATTAACTCTATTTATCTTGATTTATCGGGCGACGCGTATCGTTTTCTAAAGCAGGTGAAAGTCTCCGAGGAGAAAATAGAGTATGAGGACATGATACGTCTCACGATCGAGTTGCTAAAAGAAAACCCGGAGATATTAGGCTATTACAGGAATTTCTTAAAGTTTATTATAGTTGATGAATTCCAGGATACGGACTCCCTTCAGCTCGAGTTGATGGAGCTTCTTACAGGCGGCGACTCTGGCGGCAGCCTTATCGTAGTCGGCGACGTAAACCAGTCCGTTTACGGTTTCAGGGGGGCCGAGCCAGAGATGTTCGGGAGAATACTTGGGGATAAGAACTTCGGGAAGATTTCCTTCGCGGCCAACTACCGCTCCCGTGACAGGCTCATAGAGTTTTTCAATCTTTTTTTCGCAGGCACTTTCCCCGAAGGATATTATGAAGAAATGACGGTTCCTGTCCCCCAGCCCGATCCCCGTATTCCGGTTGAGATTATTGCATGCGAAGGCACGAAAGCCGACGAGTCGGTTGAACGGGAAGCCCGTGCCGTGGCATCGAAGATAAAAGAGATACAGGAGTCTTCAGGGAAAATCGCCCTTCTGTTCAGAAGGTCTTCAAACGCCTCTGTCTACGAGAAGGCACTTGCACGGGAGGGAATCAGGTTTCAGTCCCGCATGGGGCGCGATTTCTATGATCTTCCCGAGGTAAGGGACGTTATGTCCATGCTCAGGTACTTTCTCAATCCACAGGATAAACTGGCGCAGGCGTCAGTGCTCAGATCTCCTTACTTCGGGGCTTCTGATGATGAGCTTTTCTCCCATTTTTGCGGGGAGGGGGAGCAAAACAGCTCCAGGGTCAGGGAATACCTCTGTTTTCTTGATGAAAAAAGAAGGGAGTACATTGACGGAGATGCTTTCAGGACTGTCTATTTCGCCGTAAACGGGCTTGGTTGTTCCGCCGCGGTCCAGGCGCTTCCCGGCGGCAGGGCCAAATATCTCAATCTCAAAAAAGTTCTTCTGGTAACGGAAAATCTGGTTTCCCACAAGGGATACGGGCTTTCCCAGGTGGTTGAACACTTTGATTCCATGCGCCGAACTTATGAAGAAGAGCAGGTGTTTGAGGAAACGAGGGACGACAGGGTAGTGAAACTCATGACGGTTCACGGGGCAAAGGGGCTTGAATTCCATACCGTCTTTCTCTGCAACACTAACTACCGGAGGGTAACGTCGTCCGAGAGGGTGATGGCGGATATAGAAAAAGGTTTCGTAGTGAGATACCCCGCCTCCTCTTCGGATGACTGGGAGGAGCTTAAATCCCGCGTCGAGAGAAGAGAAGCATGGGAAGAGAGAAGGGCTCTCTATGTGGCCATGACCCGGGCAGAGGAAAGACTTTTCATATGTTTTAGCGGACGCCGAATGGCCAGAGAAGAGCGCATACAGGTGGAGGCTGGCAGCTTCGCCGAACTTATCGATTCAAAGCTCTCCCTGTCTTCCCGTTGTCTTGAGATGCCGCAAGGGTTTACCGACGATGCCTGGGGAATTTCCTTCTCGGGGCTTTACGACGGGGAAGTTTCAAAGGAATCTGACACTATCTCGGACACTTCTTCCTCGGAAAGAGAAACTCCTCTGGACCTTAAGTACATGGAGCCCGTCTACAGCAAGGAAGATAAGCCGCAGCGTACGGAGATTTCCCCGCTTCCCGACCTGTTTTCTCCGACCGACCGCCTAAAAGACCCCGAAAGAGTGGGAAGCATAATGCACAGATTCCTTGAGACCTGGGATTTCAGGGAAGAAGCGGTTGAAAAGGAAATTGAATTCGTTCTGGGCGAATTTCTTGTTTCAACCCCCAATATGAAAGATTTGCTGCGGGAGCTTTCTTCAAACCTTCTTGAATCCGAGCTTTTTCCCTTTATCCGTGCGGCTCAGAAAGTCAGAAGGGAGCATAAATTCGTCTTTGACCCCGGGGAGAGCGTTTCGAAAAGAGGCAGGATAGATCTTCTGACCGAAGAAGAGGGGGGAATGCGTCTTTTCGACTACAAGTACAGAGAATCGATAGATGACGATGCCCGTGAGACTTATAAAGAGCAGATGGACGGTTACTGCGAGGCAATACGCTCAAAGTTTGAAAAACCGCTGCTCTCGCGCCACATAGTTCTTATTCCGCAAGTGGAGCTTGTCTCCATATAAGATTCCATGGAAAAGACGGTTGTTATAATCCCAGCCTTAAATGAAGAGGGCTCCATAGGACAGGTAATCGCGGATATTCCCCAGGACCTTGTAACGGAGATAGTTGTTGTCGATAACGGTTCGACCGATTCCACCGCACGCGTTGCTTCGGGTAGTGGGGCCACCGTTATAGACGAAGAGAGAAAAGGGTACGGACAGGCTTGCCTTGCGGGGATGAACTACATTAAGAATTCTTCATATCTACCTGATATCATAGTATTTCTGGATGGAGACTATTCTGATTATCCGGGAGAAATGAAAACCGTCATCTCCCCGATAACCGAGGGAGGATATGATCTCGTAATAGGGTCGAGAACCATCGGCGAAAGAGAGAAAGGAGCGCTTTTGCCCCAGGCCCTTATGGGAAACTACGTTGCAACCAGGCTTATAAAGCTGTTTTACGGAGTGGGTTTTACCGACCTGGGCCCCTTCAGAGCCATAAGATATGACAAGCTTCTTTCTCTTGACATGAGGGACAAGACCTTCGGATGGACGGTTGAGATGCAGATAAAGGCCGCCAAGAAGGGACTTCACTGCACCGAGGTTCCGGTGAGTTACAGAAAGAGAATAGGAACCTCAAAGGTAACCGGAACAATCACGGGAAGCCTGATGGCTGCGGTAAAGATTACCTGGATGATATTCAGGCAGCTTTTTTCGTAGAGTTTCTGCTGGCGCGTCCCCGGCAGGATTCGAACCTGCGGCCTCAGGATTAGGAATCCTGCGCTCTATCCAACTGAGCTACGGGGACACAGAAGGGAAAATGAGTCTACCCGCTTGGATTTCCCGTTCAAGGGGAAGCGGAATCGATTCTTATCTCAAAAACCTCGGACCAGTACTTTCCCGTTATAAAGAAAGTGTCAGAAGAGGATTTCCAGGCGATTCCGTTCAGCACTTCCGCTCTTTCGGGAAGGCTCAACCTTTTTCTTAATTCCCCGAGGCTTATGCGTCTCTCCACCACGCCGCTCTCGGGGTTTACGACCACGATATCGTCTGAGTTCCATATGTTGCAGTAGATTTTTCCCCCTGCGTACTCAAGTTCGTTAAGCATACTGACAGGGGATCCGCCTTCTTTGACGCTTAATGTCTTTGTTACTTCGAAGCTCTCGGGAGAGAGAAAATACAGTTTTTCGGTCCCATCGCTCATTATAAGGCTGGTTCCGTTGTCTGTAAGCCCCCATCCTTCGGTTGAATAGGTGAATGATCCCTTGCGCTGCAGGTTTTCCTTGCCGTATATGAAACCCCGACCGGACTTCCAGGTGAGCTGGTATATGCTCTTGCCTATTACGGTAAGACCTTCGCCGAAAAACTTCTGTGGGAGGTTTACCTTGGCAAGCACCTCTCCGGTGGCTGGGTTGGTTTTTCTAAGAGAAGACTTTCCGTAAAGGCCGGTACTTTCATAAAGGAAACCGTCTCTGTAGACAAACCCTTGGGTGAAGGCCGTCGGGTCGTGCGAAAAAGAGTTAAGCACCTTGAAGGTAGCGCGGGCAGGAGGATTCTCCTTGCTCTCCGTTGTGGAAGATGCGGAAAAAATAAGGAGAAAGAAGAAGATAAAACCTGTCAAACTTCCGGTAAAGACATTCTTTCTTCTGCTATATGGCTTCTTCCACATGGGGCTTATTCTAAGCCATAAACACCTCTTTTCGAAACCCCGCGATTTTTCCTTGACAGGCGATCTGTTTTTGCTAGAATTAAAAACAAATTTAGACAAGACTAAAATAATTTTTTGTCTGTCTGAATCTTAAGCGGTTTTTTTGAAGATAAAGAGAGAAAAGATGCTTTCACAGTCAATAGAGGATTACCTGAAGACTATTTACGAGGTTGAGGCTTCCGAAGGGAAGGTTTCGACCAGTGCGCTTTCGGAAAAACTGGGCGTGTCTCCGGCTTCGGTGACGAGCATGGTGAAGAAGCTCTCGGAGAAAAAGCTCATAACCCACAAGCGCTACCAAGGGGTGAAGCTTACACCCGCGGGCAGGAAAATAGCTCTTGAGATAATCAGACATCACCGGCTTATCGAGCTTTACCTAAAAGAAGCTCTCGGCGTTCCTTGGGACCAAGTGCACGAGGAAGCCGAGAAATGGGAACACGTGCTCTCAGAGGATCTTGAGGACAGGATTGACGAGTTTCTCGGCTATCCGGTCACTGACCCGCACGGTTCCCCGATTCCGCGTCGCGACGGCACTATGATCGTGAGGCAGTGCAGCGCCCTTGTGGAGATTGAGCCCGACACTTTGGTAAAAGTGGTCGAGGTGAGCGATCACGACCCGGAGCTGCTTCGTTACCTGGGCGGGATAGGTCTCTACCCGGAAACCGAGATGACGGTTGTCTCGAAGCAGCCGTTTCAGGGTCCCATAATCGTTGAACTGACCGGGAAGGAGTATCCGATAGGGCGAAACGCGGCCAAGTACATATTGGTTGAGGAAGCGAAGAACTGAGAGAGGAAAAAATGAAAATCATAACGGGGATGCGGTTTCTTCTGGTGTCCGCGCTGCTGGTCTTCTGCGCTGCCTGCGCCGAGAGCAGCGGGAGCATAAAAAGAGAAAGCACGATAAAGGTGGTTACGACCACATCGATAATCGGGGATCTTGTCGAGAACATCGCCGGGGAGGCCGTTGAGGTCACCTCCCTTATGGGGACTGGGGTTGATCCCCACCTCTACAAGGCAAGTGCCGGGGACGTGGAGAAGCTTGCCGGCGCCGACATGATCTTCTACAACGGCCTTAATCTCGAGGGAAAGATTACTGATGTCTTGGGGCAGATGAGAAAAAACGGGATATTCACCGTGGGCGTTGCGGAGGGGATTGACAAGTCTCTGCTTTTTTCTCCCGAGGAGTATCAGGGGTATTACGACCCGCATATCTGGTTTGACGTGGCTCTCTGGAAAAAGGCGGCTAAGGTGGTAATGGAGGCGTTTACACTCTACGACCCGGAAAACGCCCCCGTCTACAGACATAACGCTGAATCCTATCTCGAAAAACTTGACCTGCTGCAGGTCTACATACAGAAAAAAATCGCCACGCTGCAACCCGATAGAAAGGTGCTTATAACGGCCCATGACGCGTTTAACTATTTCGGAAAAGGCTACGGGTTTGAGGTAATGGGACTTCAGGGAATAAGTACCGACTCCGAAGCCAGCGTTGCGGACATAAAGAACCTCTCAAAAACAATCACCGAGCGGAAGATTCCGGCCGTTTTCGTTGAAACTTCAATCTCTCCGAGATACATGCGAGCTCTTCGGGCCTCCGTGAAGGCAAGAGGCTTCGATGTTCGCATAGGCGGAAGTCTCTACTCGGATTCAATGGGCAACCCGGGAACGGAAGAAGGCACATACATAGGAATGTTCAAAAGCAACGTGGATACCATAGTCGAGTCCCTGAGCCGGAGTATCGAGGTTGCCGATTCCAATTCCAAGGCCGCCGGAGATGGGTGATGAATACCGGAGAGCAGAATCCGGCCGTTCCGGCAATCCGTGTGACGGATCTTACGGTCGCTTACGGAGACAAGACCGTTCTTTGGGATATAGATCTTGAGATTCCCAAGGGCTCGATGGTCGGGGTCGTGGGGCCAAACGGCGCCGGCAAGACAACGCTCATAAAGTCTATCCAAGGGCTTGTTCCCCGCGTCGCGGGAGTCGTTTCCATCCACGGAAGACCCTACGAAAAGCAGAGAAAGGAAGTCAGCTACGTCCCCCAGAGGGGTTCTGTGGACTGGGATTTCCCCACGTCTGTTGTGGATACGGTGAAAATGGGAAGTTACGGGGATCTTGGCTGGATAAGGCGTCCCGGAAAAAGGGAACACGAAAGGGCGCTTAGTGCTCTTGAGAAGGTCGATATGCTTGAGTTCGCCCAGAGGCAGATAAGCCAGCTCTCGGGGGGGCAGCAGCAGAGAGTGTTTCTCGCTAGGGCCCTTGTTCAGAGCGCATCGGTCTATCTGCTGGATGAGCCTTTCCAAGGGGTTGACGCCACGACCGAAAAAGCCATAGTCAGGATACTGAAAGAGCTTGTCACCGGGGGAAAAACAGTACTTGCGGTTCATCACGATCTTAACACCGTTTCCGAATACTACGAGCGGATCGCCATTCTTAACGTGGGACTTGTGGCTTCGGGAAGGGTGGATGACGTTTTCAATTCTGAAAACCTCATGAAGGCTTACGGGGGCAAGACCTCCTTTTTTCCCGAGAGAAAAGCAGACAGAAGGGCAGTGTGATGCTCGAATTTGTGGTTGAGCTTTTCTCTGACTATACGGCCAGAACAATTCTTCTGGGAGCGGCTTCGCTTGGAGTTGTGAGCGGCGTGGTCGGCTCATACGCGGTGCTGAGAAAGCAGAGCCTTGTGGGCGATGTCATGTCGCACGCGGCGCTTCCGGGCATAGTGCTTGCCTTCATCATAGTGGGAGTTAAGGAGCAGCTGCCGATTTTTATCGGGGCTGCGCTCTCCGCCATCCTGGCAGTTTTTTTAATCAATCTCGTTACGGAGAACTCAAGGGTAAAAACTGACAGCGCTATGGGAATGGCTCTTTCGGTTTTTTTCGGACTGGGACTTGTCCTTCTTACCTACGCGCAGAGAATTCCAGATGCCAACCAGGCGGGACTTGATAAGTTTCTTTTCGGTCAGGCCGAGGCGCTTGTTGAAAAAGACGTTCTGGTTATAGGTCTTACAGGCTTTTTCGCCCTCCTAGTAGTGGGGCTTTTCTGGAAGGAGTTCAAGCTCCTCTGCTTCGATCCGGATTTTGGCGGAACCATGGGTTTTTCCATGAAATCTATGGACATGCTCGTTACGGCCGTGATAGTGTCGGCGATAGTGATCGGGCTTCAGACAGTGGGAGTCGTGCTTATGAGCTCAATGCTGATTGCCCCCGCGGTCGCGGCCAGGCAGTGGACCGGCAGCATGGGCTTGATGATTGTTCTCGCGGCTTTTATAGCGGTTATCTCCGGCGTTACGGGTGTTGCGCTGAGTGCGGGGCTTGAGAACGTGCCGACGGGACCCGCGGTTATAGTTTGCGTGAGTGTTATCGCTTTTTTCTCCATTCTTTTTTCTCCGAACGGGTTTTTCATCCTGAAGTTCAAAGACGCGAAGAGCAGGAGGGAAATAAAAAAGGACTATGTCCTAAAAACCCTACACGATCTCGCCCTTGAACATGACGATCCCAGCTACGCGCATTCCGAGAGACTGCTTGCGCTTGGGAGCGAAAAGGGTTTTAACGTTAAAAAAAGTCTCTGGGAACTTCAGACTGCGGGACACGTGGAGAGTGTCGGGGAGGATAACTGGCGTCTTACCCAAAGCGGTATTCGCGAGGTCAGGAAACTTTCCCCGTTGGAGAGAAACCGGTGAGTCCGCATCAATTTGATATACAGCTGGTAGCCGTTATAGTGGCGGCTTCATGCTCTATACCCGGGGCGTTTCTTGTTCTCAGAAGAATGTCCATGATGACCGACGCAATCAGTCATTCCGTTCTGCTTGGAATAATACTCGCTTTTTTCCTCGTCAAAGACCTGTCGTCACCGCTCCTCATAGTGGGGGCCGCCGTCAGCGGGGTGCTTGCGATCTCGCTGATAGAAGCGGTCAACCGCTCAAGGCTTGTGAAAAAAGACGCGTCCATAGGAATTGTCTTCCCCTTTCTTTTCAGCGTGGCAGTCATACTGCTTTCCAAGTACGCTCGAAACGTGCATATTGACACTCACTCCGTGCTTCTCGGAGAAATAGCTTTCGCACCCTTTAACCGGTTCATCGTGTCGGGCATGGATCTGGGACCCGTGTCGGCTTACGTAATGGGTTCGATTCTTCTTTTGAACCTTCTTTTCATCTCCTTTTTCTACAAGGAGCTTAAGGTGTCTACATTTGATGAGAGCTTCGCTTCGTCGATAGGCTTTCGCCCCCGCCTGATTCACTATCTGCTCATGGCGGTCGTGTCGCTTACATGCGTCGGGGCGTTTGACGCGGTGGGTTCGATACTGGTTATAGCTCTTATAGTGATTCCGCCGTGTTGCGCCTACCTTCTTACGGATTCGCTTTTCAGGATGATCTCTCTTAGCGTGGTTTTCGGCATTTCGGCGGCCATTTCAGGATTCTGGGTTGCCAACTGGCTTGATGTCAACATAGCGGGCTCGATGGCCTCTGTGTGCGGGGTGTTTTTTCTCGCGGTTTTCCTCTTTGCTCCGCAAAGGGGGCTTTTCGGCATAATGAGAGAAAAAAGAAGGCAGAGGATGGATTTTGCTGAGGCCTCGCTTCTCGTAAGTCTTTACAACCAGGAAAAGGGGGAGGCGGTAAAGAACCATCCCGACAGCAGGGGGATGTTCCGGTCAGCCGATTTTGCTTCTAAGGTGGTCGGATTTCTGAGACAGAAAGGAGAGATAGCGGTTACGGGTGGAGAACTCCTTCTCACTGAGAGAGGAAGGAAGAGGGCGCGGATGACCGTGGAGGGAAGATAGAGAGAACAGGGGTTCGAGAAACCCAACCCAGCCTATTCTATCTCAATTATGGTTGCCTTGACGGTTTTACTGTCATTCGTCAGTTTTCCGTCTATTTCGACCTTACGTCCGGGAGATATTTGGTGACACATAGGATCGTCTTCTCCCAGTATTTCCGTACCGTCCAGCTTGACAGTTATTAGTTCGGATTCTCTACCCTCAGACGATATCGTAACTTCTATCTGCCCGTTTATTTCCTCGTTTCCTTCAGTGCAGTCCTCGTTGTTGGAAACTTCTCCATTGAAGGTTATGTCAACCTCTTCCCGATCATAATCCAGGTCCCCGTCGACCTCAATGGTTATATCCTCAATCTCAATTGTTGCTCCGGGAAAAATCTCGATTCTTCCCCTGCCGATTGGAGAATTCTCGTCCCCGCTCTCAAAGATTTCAAGTTCGACTTCCGGATCGAGATCTCCTTCTATGGTGAATTCCTCATCTTCGGATACCCCGGTAACTTCGCAGCACTCTTCTTTGTCCTCTCCTCTAATGGTGCTTGCCTTTACGATAAAGCTTGAACCGTCGTGCGTCGCCGGTATGTTTTCTATTATTCCAATTATCGTCTCATTGGTTTTCACGTTTAGATTGCTGTTATTTCCGCTGCCGAAATCGATATCCAGGCCGCATCCCGAGACTGCAAATAAGGAAATAAAAAGGAAAAACAGGTAGATTTTCACGGTGCTTGCGCGGGTTTTGGTGTGCATTAAAGTCCTCTGAATTTTAATTGTACTGCAGCAGGTAATAACATGAAGATCGTATTAGTTTATTTCCCCACCCAGTTTAACTCTCAAGAGATTTTACCGCAATATCTGCCAATATGAAAAAAACAAATGTGCTTTTCATCAATCACTCGGTAAGGGACGGAGGACCGGGGAGAAGTCTCCTCTACATACTGAAGTATATCGACCGGGAAAAGATAAATCCGTTTGTGCTTGTCCCGAAACACGACATATTCTCTGAGAGTCTTAAATCCGAGGGAATTTTCGAAAACGTTATAGTTGACCCCAGGTTTCCAGAGAACATACAGAAATCAGCAATGGTAGCGGACACCACGCGTGCGCCAGGTGTGCTGAGAGTTTTTTCCATAATCGCAAACATAGTGAATATGCTCCGTCTGCTCTGCGGTTCCCCGAAGATAATCAGGGAAAACGGAATCGACATTATCTACTGCAACGGCACACTTGCCAAAATCGTGGGCACCCTGATCGGAAGGAAAAACAAAAAACCCGTTATCTGGCACGTAAGGAACATACAGCAGACCCGGTTTATGAAGTCTCTTATGGAAACGCTCTCGGGGTTTAGGTGCGTGAAAAAGATAATATGCGTTTCCCGGGCCACGGCGGAGCCGTTTCGAAGAGCAAAAAGCAAGATTCACGTCGTTTATAACGGTATTGATCCCGCGGACTTTGACAGGGAGTCCGTCCGGGGTTCTCTGAGGGAGGAATTTTCCATACCCACGGATACGGTGCTTGTCGGAAACACCGGAAGGGTGGTCCCGAGAAAGGGCTACGTGGAGTTCATCGACACTGTCAGCCGGATTGTTTCAGAGAACGACATGAAGGGGAAGGTAAAGTTCGTCATAGTCGGAGATACTCCGTGGTTTTTCCCGAAAAACCATCTGCGGGAGCTTGAAGATTACGCGGAGGGACTGGGAGTGCGGGACAGCTTTGTCTTTACCGGATACAGAGAAGACGTGAGGCCGTATCTAAAGGATTTTGACCTCTTCGTGATTCCGTCCAATTACCCGGATCCTTTTCCAAGGTCCGTTATAGAGGCGATGGCATTTGCTCTTCCCGTCGTGGGTTTTTCGATAGGTGGCATAGCGGAGGCCGTGGAGGACGGAGAGACGGGTTTTATCTGCGACCCCGGGGATTTTGAGAAGATGGGGGAGAGCATATCGATTCTTGCACGGGACGCGCAACTCCGGGGTCAAATGGGCCCGAACGCGAGGCGCAGGGTAATGGAAATGTGCTCGGCGGAAGATCGAACCGCGGATATACAGAAAATAATACTCGAGGCCGGGTGATCTAGACCTCTTTTCCTTCCCTGTCCCGAAACAGAAGCTTCAGGGGAACTCCCTCGAAGTCCCCGTACGCCCTTAGCTGGTTCTCAAGGAACCTCCTGTAGTTCTCCGGTATGCCCTTTGCCGAATTGGTGAAGATCGTGAAAGTCGGTGGCGCGGTGAAGGGCTGGGAGATATAGAAAAGCTTGATTTCCTTTCTCCTGTAAACCGGGGGAGGGTGGCGTTTTGTAAGGTCTTCGAGGAACCTGTTAAGCTTCCCGGTGGGCAGTTTCCTCCTGAAATTGCTCTCTACCCGCTCAACAACGTCGAAAATTTTTCCGACTTTTTTGCCGGTAAGCGCGGAGATTGTAAGCACGGGGGCGTAATCAACCCCGACTAGTCTCTCCTTTGTTATCTCTTCTATATCTTCGGGGTCCGCTATGTCTTCGGGAGCGAGATCCCATTTGTTAAGCAGTATTATAAGGGCCCTGTTTCTGTCTTTTACGAGTTCCGCGAGACGCGAGTCATGGTGAGTCGGGCCCTCCTGTCCGTCTATCATAAGCAGCACGATGTGGGCTCTTTCGATCGACCTTATGGCCCGAAAGACGCTGTGTTTTTCAACTAGTGCGTCTATTCTTGACTTTCTTCTTATCCCGGCGGTATCGATAAAAACGTATTTTTTCCCGTCTTTTTCATAGATGGAGTCCACGGGGTCGCGGGTTGTGCCCGGAGTGGGGCTCGTTATGAGCCTGTATTCTCCGAGTATCCTGTTCACCAGCGTGGATTTTCCAACGTTGGGTTTGCCGATAACGGCGATTCTGGTTCCCTCGGATTCCTCCGATTCTTCTTCCGGCTGTCCGGAAGCTTCTATGCAGGAAGCGATCTGTTCCACCAGTTCGTAGATATTTTTGTTGTGAAGCGCGGAGATCGCCATGAATTCATCTGAGCCCGTTCCGTAGAATTCGTAGGTCTTGAGCACCTGTTTTATGTTTCCATGGTCGACTTTGTTTACCGCGTAGATGACCTTTTTTTCGGTCCTTCTAAGATATTGAACTATCTCCGAGTCCTGAGGCAGAGCCCCGTCCTGGCCGTCAAAAAGCATCACCACGAGGTCCGCTTCGGAAATGGCCACGTCTATCTGCTCTTTTATAAGAGAGTAGTCTTCGTCGTCTTCGCCTAGGGAGAGACCTCCGGTGTCAACGAGAGTGAACTCCTTTTCCTTCCATCGGGTGTCTTCATAGACTCTGTCTCTTGTGACGCCCGGGATGTCCTCCACTATCGTCTTGTTCCACCCTATTATCCTGTTAAAAAGGGTGGACTTTCCGACATTTGGCCTTCCAACTATGGCTACGATCGGTTTTTGCCCGTTCATTGCGTTTCTCCGCTATTGGTCCCCGGATGAGTTTCCCCGAAGTTTAACGTTTTAGAAATTGAAATTGTAGAAGAAGTCGACTCCTGGGTTCTCTCCCCCCATCTGACTTTCTACCGAGAATCTTCTGTTGAGCTTCCATTCAAGATTGAGCTTGTTGCGCATCTGCGTTGTCTGGTCAATCGGTGTCTGGGAGGGAGATCTCTCGTAGCCGACAAAAATATCCCTTGTCACGTAGGAACCGACCTTGAGGGTGCTGTCCTCAAGTCCCCGCTCTCCTTCCTGGATGCTCAGAAGATCAAGACCGATTTCCGAGCTCAGGAGCTCGGAGATCCCGCCTGCGGCAACCGCCGTTGCGAATTTTCCCACAAAAGCTCTCTGCTGGGTCTGAAGTCTGTTGCTCGAAGCTCCGAAAACTATATAGGATATTATGTCAATCTCTTCAAGATCCGGGTTGCTTGACAGAGACAGGTCCGGTTCTCTCAAATTTCCGGTAACGGCCACATGCACGTCAACATCGCCGGCATCATAATATGCCTTAACGTTTAAAGCGGGATTATCCGACGCTCCCGTGAAGTTAAGCGTGGCGTCCTCTATGTCGAAAAGCTTTCCGAAGACGGTGTAATATCCCTCGGACGACACTATGTTTCCCTGCATGTTGAGATCTGTGCCCGGTTTTTTCTTAAGCCTGAGTTTTCCGCGCGTGTTAAAGTTGGCTTCCTTGGTTTTTATCCACGTGCCGGAAGAGATGTCAACTGAAATATTCATTTCGGTCTTCTCTCTGTAAAAATCGCTCTGGTTCTGTTCCTCAAGCGAGAACTCGCCGGCGAAACTCTCGGTTCTGTCTATGAAACTGATATCCTTTACGCTCTTCACTCTTCCGGGGTAAAGACGGATTCTGCCTGCCGTGACCTTCGTATCTCCCGTTACATTAAGAAACTCGCCTTTTTTCTCTATCTTCAGATTGCCGGACAGGTCTGTTTTTATTGAGTGGGGGTTAAAGCGGATTTTCTCCATATCAAGATCCGCGCGGTAAGTGAAATCAGAAAGGTTCATTCTGCCTTTCATGTAGGCTTTCCCCTTTGCCGAACGGAACTCCGTTCTGGGCAGGGTGAGTCTTGTGCCGTTAAATGAAAGTTCGGCGTGCTGGGTGGACAGACTGTTTCTAAGCTGGCTCAAAAAAAGCTTCATATCATTTACTTCAACGTTTCCTTTTACCCACGGTTTCTCCAGGGTGCCTTTAAGGGAAAGGCCTCCGGATGAGAAACTTCCTTCGATTTTCTCTATGGAGTTTGAAAAAATTTTCAGGAAGTCGAGTTTGTACCGGTCAGATGTCAACTCAAGGTCCATCGAAGATCCCATTATCGCCTCGAGGTAGCTTCGGGCGTCCTCTGGGACCAGCAGGTCTCCCCGCAGACTGAGGCTTTTCTTCTGGTCGAGCGAGGACACGAGATCGAGGGAAAGTTTTCCTTTTTCCCCGCGGAGGCTGACTTCCGTTTCTCCTGTTGAGGAGAATCCGTAGAAGAAGCCGTCTGATTTTACTTCGGCATGAACGGATGGGGCGGTAAAGGGGCCGCTGACTTTGACTTTTCCGTCAAGTGTTCCCCCCAGGTCGTGTCTTAGATTGAGGGCTTTCGATATGATCAGCGGATTGAAATTCGTCATGTCCGCCCGCAGTTCGACTGTCTTTTCCTTCCGGTTGATTTCTCCGAGAAAACTGGTGATTTTCCCTTCTCCGTAGAAAAATTCATCTCCCTTGAGCCTTGTTCTTTCAGAAGATATATCAAGGAAGATGTCTCCTTTGCTCCTAAACCGTTTTTCGGCCAGAAGACCTTCAAGATATGTCATTTTTATTTTTTTCTCGTGGCCCAAGATGCCGTCAACACTGAATTCTGAAGAGGCGAAGGAACCGTCTTTCTTGCTTAAAAGGGCACCTACTTCAATATGGGTTTCCGTTCCCCGCAGCTTTGCTTCGAGTGTGTCCGAGGAATTGCCCAAAACGCGGGCTCGCTGCGCTTTGAGTGCCATATCGAACGACACCTTGGGAGCGTTTTTCAGATCGATCCGTGTACTGGACTCAACCGACATGTCCTGAGCTATGAAATCTTTTTCATAAGCGAAGCTTTCTACCTGCGAGGTTGCCTTGATCAGTGGAGTGAAAATGTCTCCGCTGATTTTTCCTCTCGAGCTTATTTTTCCTAGAAACAGTGGGATTCTTTCGTCAACCTCGGAGAGGAAACCAAGGTTCTGCGCCGCGAATTCAAAGGAGAAGTCAAGACCCTTTTGGATTTCTTCTGTTTTCTCAGCGGATAAGGAGAATTCATCGGATGAGATATTTAGTCTGTTTATCGTCAGCACTCCTTTCTCAATGCCGGCATCAATTTGGGAATCTATGTTCGTTATCCTGTAAAATCCGTCTGTCCTCAGGTCGGCATTCACCCGCAGATCCACGTCTTCGAAGAACTTGCCTTTTTTTGGTACCGCTCCCCGGAAAGTCGCGCTTCCGTCAACATAGTTGTCAATCGTTATATCCGGGAATTCAAGCTTTAGCTTGAACCGTTTTGCTTTTGAGACTATATCGAAATCCGTACCCTCGTTTCCGAGCGCCAGATAACCTACGACCTGAAGTTTGCTTTGCTCGCCGTCGATTACGTCAAGGTAATCGGGCTCGACCCGCAGGGAATACGTTTCCCTGCTTGCCCAGCTGCCGCTTACCCTGAGATTTGAGTTTAACCTTGAATTATCTCCGAATTTCAGGGGGTAGGGCGTACGGTTGAGCATCTCGGTCAGCTCATCTGTGTCCGCGTCGTTTAGCTTTGCCGAGAAGTCAAACCAGTTTCTCTCTCCTTCCCCTAGCCATTTTTTAAAGTCTACGCTTCCTTTTATACGGGACTCTCCGAATCCTCCGCCTATCGTGCCTTCTATGAGTGCTTTTGTTCCGTTAATTCTGGCCGGTTTAAGATCCGTCCAGAACCGCTCCCCGTTAAGAAAAGAATCCCGGGCCGAGAGCTCCATCGTGCCGACCAGGTTGTCCCGGGAGTGCATTTTGACCTTTGTTTTTGCCTGAAGGTTAAGCTCTCCCTTGCCGTCTATTCCAAGTGAGTCGAAATACACTGTCATGTCAAATTCAGGGTTTCTCAGGTTTTTTGCGGTGCCGCTTCCCCTAATCGGTACCCCTTCAACCTCAAATCCGGCGTCTTCGAATACACAGTTCCAGGAAGCTATATCGATCTTTCCCCTGAGATTCCTTATCCTGATTGTGGGGGACACGTAGTTGAAATTTACGTCCTTGGCGTCAAGCTCGATCTTTTTCGTGAGTTCCACGATGTTTATGGAGAAAAACGACTCCTCCACGAGGTCAAACTCCCAAACCTTGTTTTTTGTGTGGTCACTGATCAAAACACGGGAGTTGCGGATTCTGTTGTTTGAGAATATAAGACTTATTCTTGGTTCCTGCGGACGCTCAGCGGCTTTATCCTTGGTTTTGAGTTTTTTGAAATTCCATAGCCCGCTGCTGTCTTTTTCAAGCAGGAGTTTTAGACCTTCTATCTCCGTGTTCGATAAGTAGAGTTTTTTTCTCGAGATTATTGAATAGAGAAGAGGGATCGAATAGTTAGTTGAGAGTTTTTCAATTTCTATGAAGTCCTCCCCCGCTATTTTTACCTCAATATCGTCTATCTCCATCGTGGAGATTATGCTTCCTTTGATATCCCCGAGACTGATATGGAAATTGGGGATCGAGTTAAGCCTTTGTTCTATGAGGTTTTTTGCGTATATGCGGCTTTGCTCGGTCTGGGAGAACAAAAAGAGTCCTACGACAAGGACAAAAAATACTGCCGCAAATATAAAGAAGATGGTTCTTTTACGCACTATCTTTAGGGAAAATGCTAGGGAGTTTACCCTCGGTCACGCTATAATGATCTGGATTTTCCTACCAAGCCTATTATACTTAAAAGCGGCCAAATAAAAACAGAATTTGACTGGGCTGTCCGGAAGGTCCTTTTCACAGCACTTTTCTGTTTACTGGGGACTTTTTCCGTAAAAAACCGCGTCGCGCGGGGATGGATCTGTATTCCCGAGACGGTTTTAACATAAAACATTTTTGTTGTCTAAGTTCTTCTTATGACATGAAAAACGAAGCGACTGCCACCGCAACTCAAAGGAGGTTGTTTTAAATGCTAAAGGTATCCGGGAAACGGGTTGCCGCTGTTTTTGGGATTTTGCTTCTGGTCATTGCCATCATAAAAGTTATCTCCATCGCTGAGATGAGTCCTCCCGTCATATCCATTGAGCGGGATATCAAGAATCTGGGCACAAAACCCTTTGAGGTGACCGTGTCCGATAAGGGCACCGGGCTTGCCAAAGTGCGTATCTACCTGCTTGACACTTACGGGGAGTCCGTTCTTGTTGAGAAGGAGTATAAGAAAGTAACAAAAAGCGATGTGATTAGCGTGAGCATCAACCCTGAAAAGCTTGGTATAAAAAGCGGTACGTCGGAAATTTTCATAGAGGTGACCGATAATTCCATGTTCTCTGGAAAGGCTGTTTTCAGCGAGAAAGTCACCCTCGATTTCCTCCCTCCGGAGATACAGGAACTCTCACCCATGCTGTATATAAGACACGGGGGCGCCGGAGTCGTTGTATACAAGACCTCAGAGGACACGGTCACAAGCGGGGTCGAAATAAAAGACCTTTTTTTTGAAGGTTACGGCGGATATTTCGAGGACCCTCTGATATACCTTGCCTTTTTCGCCTATCCGTACGATGCTCCCAAGGGAGAGAAGATAGAAATTTTTGCCACCGACGCGGCTGGCAACGAAGTCAGGGAGTCCGTTTCTTACCGGCTTCTGAGGGCGCCGTACTTAAAGGACGAAATAGCTCTCTCCGAATGGTTTCTCAAGAAAAAGGTTCTTCCGCTTTTCAACAAGGTTTACGGTTATGCCTCGGTTACCGATGACGGGAAAACCGATTTTCGTAAAGCGTTTCTGAAGATCAACAACGAGACGAGAAAGGAAAACGACAACAGGATATATGAGGTCGGAAGACAAAGCGGGGATAAGATGCTCTGGAAAGGAAAATTCAATCAGCTTCCCAATTCCAAGGTGGGCGCGACATTTGCGGATCACAGGAAATACCTGATGGACGGCGAAGTGATTGACAGGCAGTATCACCTCGGCTACGACCTTTCCGTTACCAGGAAGCACCCCGTTCCCGCCTCTAACAGCGGAGTGGTGGTTTTTGCCGATCACCTCGGCATATATGGCAATACGGTTATTGTTGACCACGGCCTGGGGGTTATGACGCTTTACTCACATCTGACTTCGATGGATGTAAGCGTCGGAGACAGCGTGGAGAAAAAAGACCGCTTGGGAAGGACAGGTACTACCGGGCTTGCCGTCGGAGACCATCTCCATTTCGGGGTTTACGTTCAGGGAGTTCCTGTGAGGCCGCTTGAATGGTGGGATGCCAAGTGGATTGACGACAACATATGGTACAAGATTAACTACGTAAAGAAGAATTTCGTGAACCGGGAGATTCCACGTTGATCGTTTACGGCAAAAACTCCGTTGCCGAACTCCTCCGCAATTCCCCCAAGCAGATAAAGAAAATCATGGTCTCGGAGAATTTTGACGTTTCTTCGGACCCGCGGATGAATGCCTCGATTAAGAAATTCCGCATAAAACTCTCCCGCCTTCCCAAAAACGCGATTACTGATATATGCAAAAGCCCGAATCATCAGGGCATTGCGGCTGAAATATCGGATTTTGCCTACAGTTCGGTTGAAGAGATGCTCGAGCTGGCGGGGGAGAGGCGGGAGAAGGTCTTTTTGCTGATCCTGGATCACGTGGAGGACCCCCACAACCTCGGCGCCATAATAAGGACCGCGGACTTTCTCGGAGTCCATGGAATCGTGATACCCGCTGACCGGGCGTGTGACGTGAATCCCACCGTGATGAAAGTTTCTTCCGGGGCTTCGGCCAACATGAAAATCGCCCGGGAGACGAATCTCGGCAGGGTGATTGATTCTCTTAAGAAAAAAGGGGTCTGGATCGCCGGGGCCGATGCCGGTTCCAAGGATATGGTCTACGGCTGCGACTTCGCTTCGCTTGATATCGCAGTGGTAATCGGAAACGAGGGTAGGGGAATGCGAAGCAAGACAAAGCAGCGATGCGATTTTCTACTTTCCGTTCCAAGGAAAGGGAAAGTGGAGTCTCTCAATGCCTCTGTCGCCGCTGGGATTTTTCTCTACGAAGTGTACAGGCAAAGACACGGAACTAAAGCCCTATGAGTTTCTTTAACTGTTCTTCGCTAATAATATCCGTTCCAAGCTCCCCGGCTTTTTGAAGCTTCGCGGTTCCCGGGTTTTCTCCCGAGACCAGAAAATCGGTTTTTCCGGATACCGAGTTAACGACTTTTCCCTCGAGCCTCTCAATCTCCAGCTTAGCTTCCTCCCTAGGAATCGATAGGGTGCCGGTAAGGACAAACGTTTTTCCGGCGATTTTTTCGTTCTCCCCTGACGGTTCGGGTTCTTCTTCTATCCTCACATGGCGCAGGAGTTCTTCCACGACGCTTTTTCTCTCTGGATTCTCAAAGAATTTTATTACGCTTTGAGCCAGTTCCTCGCCGACACCGTCTATGCGGAGCAGATCCTCGCTTGAGGCCTTCATCAGGTTCTCAGGGGTTCTAAATTCTTTTGCAAGTAACTGCGCGATTCGGGTTCCCACGTGTTTTATGCTAAGGGAGTTTATGAACCTCTCAAAACTTATATCCCTGCTTTTTTCTATTTCTTCGAGGAGGTTCTGGGCGGATTTCTCAGCAAATCCCTCGAGCCCTAGAAGCTGTTCCCTTCTGAGAGTGAAAATATCGGCTATATTGCGCAGAATTCTCTCGTTTATAAGCTGTGCAACCCTCTTTTTTCCAAGTCCCTCTATGTCAAAGGCGTTTCTCGAGACAAAAAGACTTATCCTTCCCCTGATTTGCGCGGGGCAGGAAGCGTTCGGACACAGATGAAAGGAGCCTTCCCTCTCAACCGAGGTTTCGCAGCGAGGACAGATCTTCGGCATGGAGAAACGTTTTTTTCTTTTCCCCCGCGAGGGAACCACTTCCACCACCTCGGGGATCACGTCTCCCGCTCTCTGCACCACTACAGTGTCGCCGACCCTCACGTCTTTTTCCCTCACGGTGTCCTCCGTGTGAAGAGATGCCCTTTTTATCTCGATGCCGGATATACTCACCGGTTCGAGCTCGGCTACGGGAGTTAGATGTCCCGTTCTTCCGACTTGGACGGTTATATCCCTTACTTTTGTGGTTATCTGCTTCGGAGAGAACTTTATGGCTACGCTCCAGCGGGGGTATTTTGCCGTCGTCCCGAGGATCTCCTGCAGCTCTCTGCTCCTTACCTTCACCACCGCTCCGTCAATCTCATAGTCGAGGGATTCCCTTTTTCCCTCAAGCTCTTTTCCGTACTCAATAGCCTCGTCAATACCCCGGCAGTTGCGGGGTTCTTCAAAGCTGAATCCCCACTTGCGGAGAGCATCGTATATTCCGAGTTCATCTCCTAGATTCGCTCCTTCGCAGCCCCCCACTCCCCAGGCGTAGAAGTGCAGGGGACGGCGCGCCGTAACGGAGGAATCAAGTTGGCGAAGTGATCCCGAGGCGGCGTTTCTCGGGTTTTTAAACAGCATCCTAAGAGGTTTGGTTTTTTTCTCTTCTCTCAGGAGAGTTTTGTTCTCTTTCTCAAGTTCTTCATTAAGTTTTTCAAGCTCTTTGTTGAGTTTTGAGAACAGGCTTCGCGGGAATATGACTTCCCCTCTGATCTCAACCAGCTTGGGCTTTCGGCCCCGCCCTGAGAGAATCAGGGGAACGGACCTTATGGTCTTTAAGTTTGGAGTTATTTCCTCTCCCGTTTTTCCGTCGCCTCTTGTGGCGCCGTGGAGGAGTTTTCCGTCAACATAGGTAAGCGACGCCGAAACTCCGTCGAATTTGGGCTGCAGGACGTATTCGATTTCTTCTTCGGTTTTTAAAAACCTCTTTATCCGTCTGTCAAACTCTCTGGTTTCGTGCTCATCTACGGCATTATCGATGCTCATCATGGGAATTTTGTGAGCGAAAGGACTGAACTGCTCAGAGACCTCTCCGGCGACCCTCTGGGAGGGGGAATCCGGGACGGCCAGATCGTAGGTTTCCTCAAGTTCCACCAGTCTTCTCATGAGCTTGTCGTAATCAGCATCGGGAATTTCGGGGTTGCTTTCCGCGTAGTAGAGGTGGTCGTGGCGGCTTATCTCTTCTCTCAGGCGGGATACTTCCGCCCGGGCCCGCTTTTTAGTGAGTCGTGGCATTTTATGAGTCGTGGCTTGCAAGCCATTTAAGAAGTTCAGAAAGGCTGTAAGTGTTCACTACATCCGTTTTTTTTACCCATCCGCGCCTTGCCGTGCCGACCCCGAAGATTATTCTCTCAAGATGCTGGGTTCTGTGGGCGTCGGTGGATACTATGATCTTCACTCCCGCCTCAACGGCTTTTCTGGCGTGGGTATCCTTAAGGTCAAGTCTTTTGTAGGATGAGTTTACCTCGAGGGCTTTTCCGTGGTTCTTCGCGGTTTCAATGACGGCGTCTATATCGACTTTGTAGGGGTCCCTCTGCCCTATGAGTCTTCCGGTCGGGTGTCCAAGAGCGTCCACGTTCGGATTTTCCAGGGCGCCGCATATTCTTTTTGTCATTTCGTCCTCTTCCATAGAAAAAGAGCCGTGAACCGAAGCGACGACGAAATCAAGCTCCCTCAGCACTTCGTCCGGATAATCAAGGGAGCCGTCAGGCAGTATGTCCACCTCAGAACCCATAAGCAGCCTTATACCTCCCCCTTCGGCGTTTATTTTCTCGACCTCCTCTTTTTTCTGCCATAGCTTCTTTACGCTGAGCCCCCTTGCTATTCTTGAGGAGGGTGAGTGGTCTGTTATGGCTATATATTCGTAGCCGAGCGATGCCGCCTTGTCAGCCATCTGGCGGATTGTCGACGCTCCGTCGCTCCAGGTTGAATGGGCGTGGAGATCTCCCCTTAAATCTTCTATTGCGAGCAAGGCGGGAAGCTCCCCTGTGCTCGCCGCTTCAATCTCTCCGCGGTCTTCACGCAGCTCAGGGGGAATGTAGTCAAGTCCCAGAGATTCGTAGATTTCCTCCTCGGAGGAAAAATACTCCACCCCGTTGCGGATACCCGTGAGATCGCTCTCAAAACCCCTCTCGGCGGCGATTTCCCTTATTCTTGCGTTATGGGAACGCGAACCGGTGAAGTTCTGAAGCGCGCAGGCGTAGAATCGGGGTTCCACGACCAGAAGGTCGGTTCGCACTCCGGTTTGGGTAAGAACCCGCGCGCCGTCCTCGGTTTTGCGGAGAACTTCCTTGACGAATCCCAGAGCTGTGAACTGTTCCACAACTTCCGCCCCATTGTCCGCCGAAGCGATTATGTCTATGTTTGCTACGGTCTCGCTCATCCTGCGAAGCGAACCGGCTAACTGCGCTTTTAGGACCCCGGGGAACCCTTCTATTTCCTCTTTTATCAATGTGGCAAGGGGATGGGCTTCTGTGAGTCTCATTCTCTTTTTTCCGCCTTCGAAAACCTCTATCGAGCGTGATATCTGCTCGATTTTTTTTCTTCCCACACCGTCTACTTCGAAAACATCCGGATTACCTATGGTTTTTTTAAGGCTTTCAATGTCGGTTACCCCGAAGGCCTGTACGAGGGCGCGAAGAAATTTCGGGCCGATTCCCCTTATTTCGAGAAGTTCCACAAGTTCGTCGGGAACCTGTTTTCTTATCTCTTCGTAGTAGGTGATCTTTCCGGTGAGGCGGTGCTCGATTATCTTTTTTGAGAGATCCTTTCCGACCCCCGGTATCGTGGAGAGTTCCTTTTCGCCGTCGAACTCATCAAGAGAATCCGGCATTGAGGAGATATTGCGGGAAGCTTTTCTGTAGGCATTTATCTTGAAACTGTTTTCATCCAGAATCTCTAGAGAATCCGCTATTCTTGCGAAGATTCTGGCTATCTGACTGTTTACGTTCTCCATAAGTACGGCGGGGGCCTCAGGAGACTTTCTGGGTCTGCATTGAGTACTTTTTTATTCCCAGAACTATTCCGTCCACTATTCTTTCTATATAGGCTTTGCTTTTCAGCCTTTTTTCCTCTCTGGGATTTGTTATGAAAGAGGTTTCAATCAGCAGGCTCGGTACGTCTGCGCCGATCAGCACGACAAAAGGTGCCTTTTTCACTCCCTTGTTGTTTACGTACTTGTATTTCACGGAAACGCTCTGGATTATGGATTTCTGCACGTAACCGGCGACCTGCTGGGACTCTTCTTTCTTGGCGCTGAGTAAATATTGCTTGAGCGTGCTTCCAAGCTCATTTAGTCCCTTGGTCGTGGTGGCGTTCTCCCGGGCCGCGAGCTGCAGCGAGGTCTGGTCGTCCGTGAAGCCCAGTATGTAGGTCTCTATCCCGTGCGCCTTTTTCCTTCTTGCCCCGTTGCAGTGTATGGATATGAAAATATCTGCTTTCCTTTTTTTCGCTATTGCCGTACGCTCCTCAAGAGGAATGAACCTGTCGCTGCTTCTTGTAAGGTAGACGTTTTCTATGCCGAAGCTCTTTCCCTCTTCTATAAGCCTCTCCCTCAGTCTCTTGGCTATCTTGAGGTTTACGTCCTTTTCCCTGAGGCCGCTTGGACCTATGGCGCCCGGATCATGTCCTCCGTGACCCGGGTCGATCACTATGGTTCTTACCTTGAGTCCCAGGGCCTGCTTGAGGCTCGCTATCTCTCCTTCGGGAATCTTGGAGCTGAGCGAGGGCTCTTGCTTGTCATATGAAGGAGCGTCCTTTGCGAATATCTTCTCCGGCTTTGCTCCCAGCCCCTTTATATCCATCACGAGCCGAAAAGACGGGTTCTGTTCCGATTTCGGCAGGGAAAAAACCTTGTGACCTTCAAGATCTTTTATGTACAGCACTATGCGTGATACTCCGGGGCGGTTTGTCGCGTAACTTATCTTCTCGAGAAGTCCCTTCGTTATGGGTTCGACCTTGACCGAATTGTCAAGGATGGTTTCCTCAAGGTCCACGTAGAGACGTGGAGGAGTTTTGAGTTCCGGGTCGGGGCGGAGCATATTGGATGTGTACTTGACGTTCTTATCGGTTTCTATTACGACCCGCGTGTAGTCGTCTGTTGACCAGTGCCTTATTTTTTTTATCAGGGCGTAGCCTTTTGGGTTTGGCGTGGGGATGGGTTCTTTGGGCGGCTCAGGTTCTGCTTTCTTGGGCGTTGGGGCTCCTGTGACTATCGCCAGTTTTTTCTTGGCGATCTCGTAGGTGTCTGAATCTTCCATTCCGTAGACGATTCTCTGGTACGCCGTGGCGGCTTCCTTTTTCTCGCCCCTGCGCTCATGGATTTTGCCCACCCGCAGCCACGAGTCATCGGCTAGGCTGTCGTCAGGATATTTTTTCAGGAACTCCCGCGAGTACTGGAGCGCTTTTTCTGCGTCCTCCGGCGATTTGAACTTCAGGGATTTTTTTTCGTAGACTCTGGCCGCTACGAAGAGGCAGAGCGGGGAATTCTTCCAGTCGGGGTTCTGGGAGTATATTCTGTAGAAAGTGCTTCCCACTAGATCCCAGGTCTCCCTTTTCTGGGCTTTCTCGGAATTTGACTCGAGCTGGCGGTAAAGCTTGAAGGTTTCTTCGTAAAGCGCCTCGTTTTTTTCCTTTGCTCCGGCTGGAGAAAAAACAAACAGGTAGATAAGGGCTATAAGAAAAGGGGAAAATTTTATGCGGCTTTTCACTTTACGCAGAAAGTATATTGGTTGTTACGCCGATGTAAATTTATTTTCGGAAGATTTGTATGTTATGTTGTTACAACGTTAATTCTACCATGTTTGGCGTGTTCTATGAAGGTCAGAGTACTTGGGTGTGCTACTTCAACCGGCGTTCCGATAGCGGGTTGCCGATGCGATGTGTGCACATCGGAAAATGTTAAAAACAAACGTACAAGAAGCTCCGTGGTTGTTGACGTAGCCGGGAAAAAAATACTTGTCGATACCTCAACGGATCTCAGGACTCAGGCTCTGCGGGAAGGGATAACCAGGGTTGATCTTGTTCTCTACACCCACTCCCATGCGGACCACACACATGGGATAGATGATCTTAAGGCGTTTAACTTCATAAATTCAATGGACATAGACTGTTACGCGAACCCGGTTACCCTTGGTGACATAAAGCGAAATTTCGCCTACATATTCGATTCCTTCCCTGCGGCAGGAGGAAAACCCAGGCTGAATTTCAAGGAGATAAACGGGGAGATAAAATTCGAGGGAATAACCATAGAGCCAATAGACATCTATCACCACAACTGGCAGATACTGGGCTACAGGATCGGGTCTTTCGCCTACCTCACGGACTGCAGCGCCATCCCGGAGCACTCCTATGAGAAGCTCCAGGGTCTTGATCTTCTTATACTCGGCGCTTTGAGGTACAAACCCCACAGGGCCCACTTCAACATAGAACAGGCGGTGGAGGAAATAGAAAAGCTGGGGCCTAAAAGGGCGCTTCTTACTCACATGGGACACGAGCTTGAGTACGAAACGCTTCTGGCGGAGCTTCCCGACCATATAGAGCCCGCGTATGACGGAGCTGAAATAGAACTCAGGGATCCCTGATGGGGTCTCCGCTAAAACGGCGTAAAAGGAAAAGAAATGCAGGATCTGGTTACAAAACTTGTTAAGAGAAATTCCTCGAAGATAGTCCTCTGCGTTCTTGACGGGCTCGGCGGGCTTCCCGTTGAGGGAAAAACGGAACTCGAGGCGGCTCGGACTCCGAATCTTGACCAAATTTCCTCGAATGCTTCTCTGGGGCTGCATGTGCCCGTTGAGAGAGGTATAACTCCGGGGAGCGGCGCCGCGCATCTGGCGCTTTTCGGTTATGACCCGGTTCGAAACGAGATAGGAAGGGGAGTGCTTGAGGCGCTCGGTCTTGGAATTGATCTGGGTTCGTCGGACATGGCGGTGAGGGGCAACTTCGCCACGGTGAGCTACGAAGGGGATACCCCGGTTGTTACCGACAGAAGGGCAGGCAGGATCGAGACTGAGGAGAACAGAAGGATTATCTCCAGGATTTCGTCAGCCGTTGAGGAGATATGCGGGGTCAAAGTGAGTTTCTATCCGGGCCTTGAGCACCGCTTCGTCGTGGTTCTGTCATTCTTGGCGCAGCTCACAGAATCAGACGCGCTTGTCTGCGACACAGACCCGCAGGCAGAAGGCAAAGCTCCTGTAAGGCCCAGCGGGGAGAACAAGGGTTCCCAGAAGGCGGCCGAAATCGCAGGAGAACTGATTGACAAGGCCTGCGAAGTGATAAGGGATGAGCCCGCGGCTAACTACATGCTTCTAAGGGGTTTTTCCATAAAGCCGAATCTTCCGACCTTCGATCAAGCTTACGGACTTCGGGCCGGATGCGTTGCCGCCTATCCGATGTACAGGGGAGTGTCGAAACTGCTCGGGATGGACGTCCTTGAGGTCACCGGAGATTCCATAGGTGATGAGATCCGGACGCTTTCTGCTAATTTCGAAGAGTATGATTTTTTCTACCTGCACGTAAAGAAAACAGACAGTTACGGAGAAGATGGCGATTTCGATGCGAAGGTGGGAGTAATAGAGGAATTCGATTCTCTTCTGCCCGAAATCACGGGACTCGGGGTGGATGTTCTTGCCGTTACGGGTGACCACTCGACTCCGTCAGTGATGAAGTCGCACAGCTGGCACCCTGTCCCCCTTATGATCAGTTCTGAATACTGCAGGGGAGGGGGCGTGGAAGGCTTCGCCGAATCGTCCTGTTTGCGCGGTGATCTGGGGATTATAAAGGCGACTGAGATAATGCCGCTTCTTCTTGCCCACGCGGGGCGACTTAGCAAGTTCGGCGCTTGAAATTTGTCTCTCGCGTGATACCTTTTACAGTCCGATTTTGTGCCGAAGTGGCGGAATAGGCAGACGCGCTATCTTGAGGGGGTAGTGCCCTACGGGCGTGCGGGTTCGACTCCCGCCTTCGGCACCACAACTGTTTCCTTCCGCGCAATATTTGTCTTGATAACTTGGTTCTATTATGGCTTTGATCAGCCTATAGCCCAGTCTAGTTTGGCGTTTCTCTGCGGATTTTCTCCGCTTTCTCGGGCTCTCCGGTATTTTCGTACACAAGACTCAGATGTCTTCTCGCTTGGACATAGTATGGACTTTCGCTTCCGTCCACTTCGGAGAAGTATTCTATGCTCTTATTCCATTTCTCGAGTTTGAAGTTGGACAGGCCGATTACTAGATTTGCTCCGTCGCGGAAAATGCCGTCTTCAGGATCCTCGTCGAGGAAAAGTTCAAGATGTTTTATTGCTTCTTCGTAGTTTTCAAGCTGATAATTTATCATTCCCATCTGGTAAAGAGCCAGAACTGAAACGTCAGCTTTGGGGTGCTCTTCGCGTAACGTTTGCAGCTGGGAAAGAGAATTCTCTATCTCTCCGCCGTCATAACTCTTAAGGGCCTTTTTGAACTGCTCGTTTGCCAGAAGGTCTTTTTCTTCCTGTTGCGAGGAAGCAAAACAGACGCCAAGCAGGACCACGACTATAACGCCTATGCCGATAAGTATCCTGTTGAAGTGGTGTGAGAGACCTTCAAGCGATTCCGCCAGAAATTCCCTGAATCTGTCGGGACGTTTCAGCTCTTTGGTTGTGTATTTTATTTTGGTCATGGATCGTAAGTCTTTACGCGTGCTGTCGCTTGGAGTTCAAACTTTCCCGGACTAAAATCCCGCATTATTACTGCCGGATTTACCATCTATGTTAAGATATTTCTTGGGTAAACATGATACGTTGTTTTTCGAGATAATGTCAAAGGTTTCTGCGGAATTATCTGTGGCGTCGGTTAAGGTCTCGGTTCCCTTCCCCTAGGGTTCCGGCGAGGAAGTGTTATGGCACGAATAAGAGGGAATTTTTCCCTATGCGTTTCGGTTTTTCTTCTGCTTCTTTCCGCGACGGTGGCTTATCAGTTCTCTGTCGCCGACGGGGAAGCTTCTCCTCAGGCGGGAGAAATAATCGAGATCGAGATAAACGGTTCGATAAACCCCTCGACGGTCGACTATATCAAGACGGCTCTTTTGGAAGCGCGCGCCCAGAACGCAAGAGCCCTGCTTATTCTTATGGATACTCCGGGAGGACTGCTTAATTCCACGAAGGACATAGTGAAAGAACTTCTAAATTCCGAAATTCCGGTGATCGTTTACGTTTACCCCAGGGGAGCGACTGCTACTTCCGCGGGAGTTTTCATCACGCTTTCAGCCCATGTAGCGGCTATGTCTCCCGGAACTAGCATAGGGGCTGCCCATCCCGTGATGCTGGGACGCGGTCAGAAGGGTCCGGGGAAGCAAGAGGAAAAGAATGATAAGTCTTCTGACGTTATGAACGAGAAAATCGAGAATTTCGCGTCGTCTTTTATCGAAAGCATAGCAAAGGAAAGGGGAAGAAACGCGAAATGGGCCGTCGACTCGGTTAGAAAAAGCGTTTCGGTGACGGCGGATGAGGCGCTTAAAAAAAAGGTGATAGACATTATATCCCCCGACATTCCTTCTCTTCTCTCCGAAATAGACGGTAAGGAAGTGAAACTGAGTGGCAAAAGCGCCCGCCTTGAGACTGCCGGGGCAAAGACGCAGCGCCTCGAGATGAGCCTCAGGCAGAAAGTTGTAAACATCCTCAGCACTCCCGACATAGCGTTTCTGCTTCTCTCGTTGGGTACGCTCGGAATATTCCTTGAGTTCTACAACCCGGGAATGATTTTCCCGGGCGTTGCCGGGCTCATTGCCCTGCTAATCGGGTTTGTTTCCCTCCAGATTCTTCCCTTTAATTACGCTGGGCTCATACTGCTTTTCGTCGCTATGGCGCTTCTGATATCGGAGGTGTACGTGACGAGCTACGGTCTTTTAAGCCTTGCTGCGCTTGCGTGTCTTGTGTTCGGAGGACTGCTGCTTTTCGATACGCCCGACTCTGACCTCAGGGTCAGCAAGGGAACTATAGCGGCGGTGGCCATAAGCATTGGATTGCTTTCGGTTTTTATTGTATATTTAGGCGTAAAATCGTTCAAAGTTCCAGTTCAGGGCGGTTTTGAGGGGATGGTAGGTCAGAAGGGCGAAGTTGTTTCCTGGTCCCAGAAAAGCGGAAAGGTCTACATCGGGGGAGAGTACTGGGAAGCGACGGGCGAGCGAGAGTTTTCACCCGGGGAAAAAATAAAGGTAACAGAGAGCAGGGGAGATCTTGCAGTCAAGATTTCCGCTTATGAAGACGAGGAGTAACTGAGCATGTCAATGACCGCGATTATAGTTCTTGTAATTGTCTTTCTCATTATCATTTCGGGGCTTAAGATCCTCTATGAATATGAAAGGGGAGTGATATTCCGCCTCGGAAGAATAGTCGGAGTCAGGGGTCCCGGATTCATTGTCGTCGTACCGTTTCTTGAGAGAATGGTGAGGGTCAGCCTCAGGCTCGTGACCATGGACGTTCCTCCCCAGGACGTGATCACCAAGGATAACGTTTCGGTCAAGGTAAACGCGGTCGTCTATTTAAGGGTGGTTGAGCCGAACAGGGCGATTCTGCAGGTTGAGAACTATCTCTACGCCACTTCCCAGCTTGCCCAGACAACCCTGAGAAGCATCCTCGGGCAGGTGGAGCTCGATGAGCTTCTCTCTGAGAGGGAGAAACTTAACGTCAAGCTCCAGGAAGTCCTCGACAAGCAGACAGACGCCTGGGGAATCAAGGTCACCATGGTTGAGGTTAAGTACGTCGACCTCCCGCAGGAAATGCAGAGAGCAATGGCCAAGCAGGCGGAAGCCGAGAGGGAGAGAAGAGCGAAGGTAATAAGCGCCGAAGGAGAGTTCCAGGCATCGACCAAGATTGCCGAAGCCTCTGAAATACTGTCGGCAAACCCTGTTTCTCTTCAGCTCAGGTTTCTTCAGACGATAAATGACGTGTCTTCCGAGAAAGCTTCCACAATTATTCTGCCTCTTCCGATTGACATGTTGTCGGCTTTTACAAAAAAAGACGAAAAAACGGATTCGTAAGCTGTTTCCCGGACCGAAACTCTTTGTAAAAACTTCATGAACCAACTTCTGCGTTTCTTTGTGCTCGCATTCTTAGTTGTATCCTCAGGTTTCCTTTTGGCTGCATGTTCCCGGAGCACGGACTGCCAGAATGAGAACGATAACGCCTCACTTGTCGGCAATGCTGACCCGAAGGCTTTTTCCGCCGGGGATTCGCTTATAAGGGAACTCGGCGAGGAGCCTGCAACCCTTAACCCCGTTATAGCCACGGATGTTTACGAAGGTATCGTTAACAGCGGAATCTACGAGACGCTTATAAGGAGGGATAACGAAACCCTTGAATTCGAGCCCCTTCTCGCAAAGTCCTGGGAAGTTTCAGAAGACCGTCTTTCCTACACTTTTCACCTGAGAAAAGACGTAAAATGGCATGACGGCACTCCTTTTACCGCAGATGACGTGGTTTTTTCCTATGAATCCATAAGAAACCCCAAAGTCGCTGCGGCTCATCTCCAAAGCTACTACCAGGACGTAAAGTCCTACACGAAGATCGATTCCCACACGGTAAGATGCGAGTACGGAAAACCCTACTTCCGCGCTTTTGAGTTCTGCGGTGGAATCCCCATAGTGCCGAAGCACGTATTCGGGAAAGGGGATTTCAACACGAACCCCGCAGGCAGAAGACCCGTAGGGACGGGTCCCTATGTCTTTGAGCACTGGGAGACCGGAAGGGAGATCAGGGTGAGGAGAAACCCGGATTACTGGGGCGAGCCCGCGTGGCTTAACGAAGTGGTCTACAAGATCGTGCTCGACCCCACCGTGAAGCTTCAGCTTCTCAAAAAGCAGGAGCTTGATCTGGCCGGGCTTCTTCCGCTTCAGTGGTCAAAGCAGAGCTGCGGGAAACCGTTTCGAAAAAAATTCTACAGGGCTTCCTATACGACCCCGGGTTATAACTACATAGGATGGAATTCAAGAAAGCCTTTTTTCAGCGATAAAAGGGTAAGACGGGCGATGACCCATTTTGTCGACAGGGAAACCATCCTGAGAGAAATCCTCCTGGGTCTCGGGGAGATAGTAACCACGACTTTTTACGTGAACAGTCCCGAGTATCCAAAGAACGTAAAGCCTTACGCCTACGACCCGGAGAAGGCGAGGGCGCTTCTTGACGAGGCGGGGTGGCGCGACAGCGACGGTGATGGAATAAGGGACAAAAACGGCATCCCTTTCCGTTTCGAGTTTTTGCTGCCCACCGGTTCTGAAACCGGTGAGAAGATAGCGACCATACTGAAAGAGGAGCTTTCCCGCTCCGGTATCGAGATGAGCATAAGAAAAATAGAGTGGGCGGTTTTTATCCAGAGCATAACCGAGCGAAAATTCGATGCCGTGACCCTGGGGTGGAGCCTTGGAGTGGAAAGTGACCCATACCAGCTCTGGCATTCCTCCCAGGCCGAGGAGGGCTCGAATTTCGTGGGATTCAAAAACCCCCGCGCGGACATCCTGATTGAGCAGAGTAGGGAGGAGTTTTCGCGGCCGGAGAGGATAAAAAAATACGAAGAGTTCTCAAGGATTCTCCACGAGGAACAGCCGTACACGTTTTTGTTCGCGAGAAAGTCCACCGTGGCCGTGCACAGAAGGTTTAATAACGTAAGGCTCTATCCGCTGGGATTTGATACCAGGGAATGGTTTGTTCCGGAGGGTTTACGCAAATACTAGAATTGAGGGAAGTTGACGCCGGGGCGGCTCAGGAAAAGACAACCTGAATATCCGTATATTCCACCAGACCTTCCTCTGCGAATTCAACACCGAAGCCGGAGCGTTTTACCCCGCCGAACGGGGCGTTGGGCTGGATCATTCCGTGCTTGTTTATCCAGACTGAACCGCATTCCATCCGGTTGGCGATCTCTCTTGCCTTTTCTATGTCCCGGCTCCAGACCGAACCCCCGAGGCCGTTCGGATTGTCGTTTGCCTTCTCGATCGCCTCCTCGATATGGTGATAGCGGATGATCGGCAGAACCGGGCCGAACTGCTCCTTGTCAACCAGAGGGTCTCCGTTTTCCAGGTCGGCTATGATCGTGAGCGGATAAAAATATCCCTTCCCGCCCATTTTTTCCCGTATCTCCCCGGGGTCTCCGCCCAGGAGCACGCGTCCCTTGGACTCCGCGCTTCGTACCAGGCCGGCCACGATATCGTATTGCTTTCGGTTCTGGATCGGACCCAAAACGACATCCTCGTTCGTACCCTCGCCAACCTTCATCTTCCGGGCCAATGCAACCAGTTCATCGCAGACCTCATCGTACACGTCATCATGGACGTAGAGTCGTTTTAACGCCGCGCAGGTCTGGCCGCTATTGATGAACGCGCCCCAGAAAAGCCCTTCGGCGACCTGCTTCGGGTCAACGTCCGGAAGAACGATTCCGGCATCGTTTCCGCCAAGTTCAAGAGTCAGCCGTTTCATGGTTTCCGCCGAGTTCGCCATAATCTTCTGTCCGGTCGCGCAGGAACCGGTGAAAACAATCTTGCCGATCCCTTCATGCGCCGTCATTGCGGCGCCCAGCCTGTCCTTGCCGGCGAGGCAGTTGACCACGCCTTCCGGCAGCACCTCGTTCATGAGTTCGGCAAGGCGCAGCGTTGACAGGGGCGTAAAGGGGGAGGGCTTGGACACTACAGTGTTGCCCGAGAGAACGGCGGGAACTATATGCCAGATCGCGATCAGAACCGGAAAGTTCCAGGGAGTAATCGAGCCCACGACGCCGATCGGCTTACGGTGAAGCTCGACCCTGCCCTCATCATTGTCCTGGAGGACCTTCACCGGCAGGGAAAGGCCGGCCGTATAGCGGGTCCAGGCTACCGCGGCGCCGATTTCCCAGCGTGAGCCGAGGCCATTTAGGGGCTTGCCCTGCTCAGCGGTCAGAATGCGGGCGAGTTCCTCTGAGTTTTCCTCGATTTTGGAGGCAATTTCCAGACATGCCGCCTGCCGTCGGGGTTCGGGCACTTCGCGCCATTTTTCAAACGCCGTCCGAGCGGCTCGCACGGCACCATCAAGATCTTTCTTTCTTGCCAGTGACGCGAGTCCGGCCAATTCTTCGTTAGCGGGATTCAGCACTTCAAAGCATCGCCCGGTAGGGACCTTCTTGCCGTTGATGATAAGGTGGAATGGTTTTGTTGTTGGGCTCATTCAGTTTCTCCTTTAATCACTGCAGTAAGTGCCGAAATATCGACCACAATATCTGATACTACCACATTCCTGCCTGTTGGTAATGTTTAGACCGAATGTCAAGGGGTTTCGACTTTTTCCCAAGATTGTATAATTACCATTACTCCCGACAATATTTCCTCTGCGTTAAACAGGTTAGAAGTGTTCTTTTTGTTTAACCAAGTTAAAAAGGGAGAAAATTAATAAAAATTTCAGCAGAAATGTGTTCCACTGTAGAAAGCAGAAGCGGACAAGCACTTTTTATATTTGCGCCCGCATTGTTTGTTTTCTTATCCGGCGCACTTTATCTCTGTGCCCGCGGGAACATGCGATGAGCAAAGCAAAAGGCGGTGATGGTGGGGTCAAAAGCGATCTCAGTATGTCACCGGAACAGATGCTGGAACTTGCACGCCAAACGGCAGAATTGGTAGTACAGCGCATTGAGAACTTGCCCGAAGAAGGTGCCTGGGAGGGAGAGTTCCGACGAGAACTTGAGGATCGGCTGCTGAAGCCTCCACCCGAGGAGAGCCGTTCGGCTTCGCAAGTGATCGAGGAGGCCGCACGCGAGATTCTTCCGATCGCACTGCGCTTGGACCACCCGCGTTGTTTTGGATTTATCCCTTCGCAGCCCACCTGGCCGGGAGTGCTGGCTGATTTCATGATTGCCGGATTTAACATCAACCAGTGTTCCTGGCTGACTTCGAGCGGTCCGAGCCAGCTCGAGCTCGTCGTGATTGACTGGTTTCGGCGCTGGATTGGCTATCCGGAGAGTGCGGGCGGACTGCTGACGAGCGGGGGCTCGGCGGCGAACCTTGATGCCCTTGTCGCGGCGCGGGAGGCCGCAAACCACCCGGAACGTGCCAGCTTGTACATGAGCGACCAGAGCCACAGTGCTCTCGTCAAAGCGGCCAGGATTATAGGTGTTCGTCCAGAATGCATTCGTATGATTCCGACCGACGGACGTTTCCGTATGGATATGGATGCGCTTGTCGAGACCGTGGCCGAGGACCGAGCCGCCGGACTCAGTCCCATTGCGGTGTGTGCAAATGCTGGAACATCCAGCAGCGGAGCTGTCGACCCGCTGGAAGCGATGGCGGACTACTGCGAGGCCCAGGATATATGGCTTCACGTCGACGCTGCGCATGGAGGTTTTGCCATCGTGACCGAGGAAGGCAAGAAGATCTTGAATGGAATCGAGCGAGCCGATTCAGTTGTGCTGGACGCACACAAGTGGTTCTTTCAACCTTATGAGACAGGCGGCCTGATGGTGAAGGATGTACGCACGCTTGAGCGGGTGTTTGCCACCAAGCACGATATTCTTCAGGACACGATTTGGGGTGCTAACCATCCGAATTTTTCGGACAGGGGCCTCCAACTCAGCCGTTCCATTAGGGCGTTAAAGATCTGGATGTCGGTTCAGACCTTCGGTGTGGCCGCGTTCCGGCGGGCCGTATCGCATGGGATGGCGCTGACGCACCGAATTGAGGAGTACGTCGAGGACAGTCCCGTTCTGGAGATGCTGACTCCTGCGACATTGGGGATCGTATGCTTCCGCGTAAACCCCGCGAACACCGACCTCGGCGAGGACATGTTGGAAGAAATCAACAGGACCGTACTCGCCCGTGTCTTCTGGGAAGACCGCGCTTTCATATCATCGACACTTCTTCACGGGACGTTTGCGCTCAGGATGTGCGTCATCAACTACTCGACGACCTGGAACGACGTACACGAGACATTGGAAGTCATCTCGAAATTCGGGACAGAGAGTTTGAACCGAACTGATTGATTCCAGTTAACCGTGCTGGGCGACGATAGTTTCCTGATTTTTCAATCCTGTTGTGTGTATAATTTCTCCCCTAAGGTTTTTTCCCAATGAAAGACTACATCCTGAAAAGACTTCTGCTGATGATTCCCACACTGTTCGGGATCACTCTTATCACTTTCTTGGTGATACAGCTTGCGCCGGGGAGCCCTGTTGAGAGCAGGATGTCAATTGATCAGGGAATAAAAAGCGATCAGGTGACCAAGGAGATAGTCGAGCAGACCAAAAAACTCTACGGTCTCGATAAGCCCGTTCACCAGAGGTATTTCATATGGCTCCGCCAGATCGTGACGCTTGATTTCGGAAATTCCTACAAGGACCACCGCCCGGTCATAGACAAGATAGCGGAAAGGCTCCCGATTACCCTCATACTGAACGCTCTTTCGATCTTACTCGTCTACCTGATAGCCATACCGATCGGGGCGTGGTCCGCCGTGCGGCAGTGGAGCTTTCTCGAGCGTGCAACGACATTCGTTCTTTTTCTTCTCTACTCGATTCCGAGTTTCTGGATGGCAGTGGTGCTGATCTATTTCTTCGGCGGCGGAGGAGCTTTGGATATCTTCCCCATATACGGCGTGCACTCAAGAGGGTATGAGTATCTTCCGTTTTTCGAGAGGACGCTCGATTTCCTCTGGCACCTTGTTCTTCCCGTGTTTTGCCTTACCTATGCCTCCCTCGCGTCACTCTCGCGCTACCAGAAAGGAAGCCTGCTTGAAGTGCTCCGGGAGGACTACATAAGGACCGCGAGGGCCAAGGGACTTGCGCCTAACAGGGTGCTTTTCAAGCACGCGCTCAGAAACTCGCTCATTCCCATAGTAACGATAATCGCCTCGATTCTCCCCGCCATGATAGGGGGAAGCGTTATCATAGAGACCATATTCTCGATCCCGGGGATAGGAAGACTGGGCTTTGAGTCGGTGCTTTCAAGGGATTACCCGGTCATAATGGCCGTTGCCACCATCTCCGCTTTTCTTACACTGATCGGCATTCTTATATCGGATTTAACCTACGCCGTGGTTGATCCCAGAATCGGCTTTGAGAGGAAGTCATGAAGCAGAGCTCAAGCGTCGGATACTGGGACAGGGTATGGATCGAGTTCAAAAAGGACTCTCTCGCCTACGCCTCGTTTTTTTTCATAATCCTCCTTGCGGTGACGGCGGTTTTCGAAAGTTTCCTCGCGGGCAACAGGCCGATAGTGCTCGTTGAAGAGGGCAAATATTATTTTCCGGTCGTTGTGGATTATCCTGAGTTCCGCGGGGTTGACCTTCGGGCCACATACCTTGACGATTCGGACTCGTTCGCGGTTTTCCCCCCGGTAAAGTACAGTCCCACGGAAAGCGATTTCTTCTCCGTTCTTGCGGCTCCCGACGGGAATCATTTCCTGGGCACCGACGACAGGGGAAGGGACGTGCTCAGCAGGATGATCCACGGGGCTAGGATATCCCTTTCAATAGGACTTGTCGCCGTCGGGATAGCTATGGTGATAGGAATAATACTTGGGGCCATGGCGGGTTATTACGGCGGCTGGATCGATTTTGCGATTTCAAGGCTGATAGAGGTGATGATCACTTTTCCCGTTTTCTTCCTGATTCTCACCATCCTCGCTTTCACCGAACCGAGCATTTATAACATCATGATAGTCATAGGGATTACGGGCTGGACGGGCGTGGCGAGGCTTGTTCGCGGGGAGTTCCTGAAACTCCGCAGGACAAACTACGTGGAGGCGGCATGGGCGCTTGGAAGCCGCGACCACAGGATTATACTGAAACACATGCTTCCAAACGCTCTCGCGCCCGTTCTGGTGAGCGCCACCTTCGGGGTGGCTGGAGCGATACTGGTTGAATCTAGTCTCAGCTTCCTGGGATTCGGGGTGACTCCGCCTGAACCCAGCTGGGGAGAGATAATTTCGCAGTCACAGAAGTATGTGGATTTTGCGTGGTGGCTTGTTCTTTTTCCGGGACTTGCGATCTTCGCGACGGTTACGGCGCTTAATCTTGTGGGGGAAGGGTTCAGAAACGCGATAGACCCGAAACTAAAGGAAAGATAAAATTACGTGATGGCAAACTCAGAACTGCTCGAGATAAAAAATCTTAACGTGTCTTTTCCCTCGAAGGGTGGAGAGCTTGAGGTCCTGGGAGACGTGAGCCTTCGGATCGGAGAGGGAAGGATAGTCGGGGTTGTCGGAGAAAGCGGCTGCGGTAAAACCCTTACCGCTCTTTCCGTCATGGGGCTTTTGCCCGCGCCGCCGGCCAGAGTGAATTCGGGGGAGGTGATATACAAGGGAGAGAACCTTCTTTCTCTCACCGAGCGGGAACTCAGGCATTACCGCGGAAACAGGATTTCCATGATATTCCAGGAGCCGATGAGCTCCCTTAATCCCGTTTACACCGTGGGAGACCAGATAGGAGAGGTCATACGGGTTCATGAGAACGTATCAAGAAAAGAGGAGAAAAGAAGGGTGATTGACCTGCTCGACACGGTGGGCATTCCTTCTCCCGCCGAGAGATACTCAAGCTATCCCCATGAGATGAGCGGAGGCATGTGCCAGAGGGTCATGATCGCGATGGCCCTTGCCTGTAGCCCTGAGCTGCTGATAGCCGACGAGCCCACAACCGCCCTTGACGTGACCATTCAGGCGGGAATTCTGTCCCTGATAAAAAGCCTTCGAGACAGGCTGGGGATGGCGGTTATGCTTATATCCCACGACCTGGGGGTTATCTCAAACGTTGCCGACGACGTTTATGTCCTTTACGCGGGGAAGGTGGTAGAGAGCGGAAGCGTAGAGCAGCTTTTCTCCGCCCCTGCGCATCCCTATACCATAGGGCTTATAAACTCGATTCCCGGTCAGTCGGAGGGCGAGGAGCTTCACTCTATAAAGGGTACGATTCCCTCTCCGGGAGAATTTCCCGAGGGATGCAGGTTCAACAACCGCTGCGAGTATGCGGAGGGAAAATGTTTTGAGATGCAGCCGGACCTTTACAGTGTTTCTGATTCTCACGGTTCGGCCTGTTTTCGCTACGAGATGTTTTTGAAAAATGGAAGAGAATAAAGCAATAGTAAGCATAAAGGGACTCAAGAAGTACTTTCCGATAAGAGGGGGCGTTTTCTCCAGGGTCTCCGATTACGTCCGCGCCGTTGACGACGTGGAACTCGAGATAAAAAGAGGCAGCACGGTGGGTCTTGTCGGGGAAAGCGGAAGCGGCAAGACGACGCTTGGGAAAACGGTGCTGAGACTTCTTGTACCAACGGCTGGAAAGATTTTCTTCGAGGGAGAAGACATAACCGCACTTGACTCGGCGCAGATCCGTCCCCTAAGAAGGGAGATGCAGATGATATTCCAGAATCCCTATGGCTCCCTCAATCCCAGAATGAACGTGGGTTCGCTTGTTTCCGAGGGAATAAGCATCCACAACACGGTAAAAAAAGAAGAGCGCCACGAATTTGTGGCCCGGCTTCTGGGCGAGGTGGGTCTCGGCGCTGACGTTATGGGTCGCTATCCCCACGAGTTCAGCGGGGGGCAGCGTCAGAGAATAGCCATAGCGCGCGCCATCTCCCTTCACCCGAAATTTGTCGTCTGCGATGAGCCGGTCTCAGCGCTTGATGTGTCCGTACAGGCGCAGATAATAAACCTGCTCAATGACCTTCAGAAAAAACATGGTCTCTCCTACCTATTCATATCCCATGACCTGCGCGTCGTAAAGCACATAAGCGATCTCGTGGCCGTAATGTATCTTGGAAAAATAGTGGAGATTGCTCCAAGCGATGAGATCTACTCAAACCCCGTGCACCCTTACACCAAGATGCTTATCTCCGCCATTCCCGAGATAAAAAGAACCAGAAGCAAAAACGGCAAGGAAGCATCGATATCGGGGGAAATACGGAGCCTGGCGGATATTCCCTCAGGGTGCAGTTTCCATCCGAGGTGTCCCCTGGCGACCGAGATATGCTCCAGGGAGACTCCGCGCCTTGAGAAGAAGGGAACCGATGGGCGAAGCGTTGCCTGTCATAACGTCTGAGAGATGTGCCTGTTTCCCCGGCGGCCATTTTTTCCGAATAACTTGCAATAAAGCGATTGTGGTTTATATTAGAGCAATTTTTGCAGGCGGGTTTCCGCGCGATGATAGTCAACGTATCGGAAATAGGAGACGGCGGATTAAGTCTTGATCTCAAGAAGGGCCCGGGGTGGCTGGGCGGTTCCGAGAAATCGGAGGTCGCGAGCGTGGATTCCGATATAGAGTTTCATATCGATCTTTTACGCACGGCGGGCGAGGTCAGCGTGCGGGGGAAAATCGGATTCCTGTCGGTCGCCCAGTGCTCCCGTTGCTTAAGCGACGTGAGCGTTGACACGAACCTTGAGGTAAAACTCCTTCTTTCGCCTTCGGAAGCGGAGGGGAAGGTGGAATCCGGCGGGGACATGGATTATGAGACTTACCGGGGGAGAACAATAGACCTTAACGATTACATGAGAGAGCAGGTGAATCTTTCGCTTCCCTACAAGGTGGTCTGCGCCGAGGACTGCAAGGGGCTTTGCGGCGAGTGCGGGCAGAATCTTAACGAGCAGCAGTGCGGCTGCGAGACTCGCCAGGAAGACTCGCGCTTTGCGGTACTTAAAGATATAAAGATATAGCTTCAAGTCAGGAGATTGAGATGGCATTACCCAAGAGAAAGACTTCCAAGTCGAAATCGAGAAAAAGAAGAACCCATTATACAGTCGCGTTGCCGGGAGCTTCCTTCTGTCCCGAGTGCAACGAGATGAAACCTCCCCACAGAGCCTGCCCCAGCTGCGGTTACTACAAGGGAAGAAACTTCTTCAGACAGGCACCCGACACGGAAGCCGTGGCGGAAGACTAAAAACACACTGAATCCATGATAGCTTTTCTTTTTCCAGGTCAGGGCTCCCAGTATACAGGTATGGGCGCTGATTTCTGCGCCGAGTTTGCGGTAGCGAAGCGGACTTTCGAAGAGGCAAGCGACGCCCTCGGAATTGACCTGGCGAATCTCTGCTTCGAAGGCGAAGCGGCGACCCTTGCCCTTACGGCAAACGCCCAGCCCGCGATACTTACCACAAGCGTGGCCGCCTTGAGGGTTTTGCTTGAGGAAACGGAAATAAGACCCGATCTGGTTGCGGGACACAGCCTCGGGGAATTCACGGCCCTTGTCGCTTCTGAGTGCCTTGGGTTCAGTGATGCGGTGCGCATGGTAAGAAAAAGAGGGGAATTCATGCAGGAAGCGGTCCCGCCGGGAGTCGGGAAGATGGCTGCCGTGCTGGGCCTTACGTCGCAGGAAGTAAACGAGCTTTGCGCAGAGGTCGCCGGGGGAGGAGCCGTGGTTTCCCCGGCGAATTTTAACTCTCCCACCCAGACCGTTATCTCGGGAGAAGCGGGGGCCGTTGAGGCAGCCTCGCAGATGGCTAAGGAAAAAGGAGCAAGACGGGTCGTCGAACTTGAGGTGAGCGCGCCTTTTCACTGCTCCCTTATGGAGCCCGCTGCGGTGCGGCTTGGCGATTTCGCCGCGGAAATAGATTTTCACCCCATGAGATATCCCGTGGTCACAAATACCGAGGCGCGGGCCAATTCGGATTCCGCAAGAGTAGCGGGCATTTTGGTGGAGCAGGTGGTAAGTCCCGTGAGATGGGCTGAGTCCCTAGAGTTTCTCAAAGACTCCGGAGTTTCTGAGTTTCTCGAAATCGGTCCCTCCAAGGTGCTAAGCGGTCTTGTGAAAAGAACTCTTAAGGGCGTGAGTTGCGCGGGTATTGAAAAACCGGACGAGTTAAATCATATTAAAGCAGATGAAATTGGAACTAACTAACCAAGTTGCTCTTATAACGGGCGGATCGCGGGGGATAGGAAAAGACATCGCGAAGAAACTCGCTTCGTATGGTGCGTATGTGCTGATTAACTACGCAGCCAACCGGCAGGCGGCCGATGAAACCTTAAAGGAAATAGAGGAGGCGGGGGGAAGCGGCAGGGCGGTCGGTTTTGACGTTTCCGATTTTGACGAGGTTCAGAAAATCGTGGGGGAACTCTCAAACGAGCTTAACGGAATACAGATACTTGTTAACAATGCGGGTATAAGGAATGACGGGCTTTTGATGAGGATGGGGCAGGAGGACTGGGACCGCGTCATGGATATAAACATCAAGGGGACGTTTAACTGTACCAAGGCGGTTTGCAGGGGCATGTTCAAGAACCGTTACGGAAGAATAGTGAATATTATCTCGGCTGCCGGGGAGACTGGAAACCCGGGGCAGGCTAATTACGCCGCTTCGAAAGCCGCGGTAATAGGCTTTACGAAATCAACGGCCAAGGAATTCAGTCCGAGAGGGATAACGGTGAACGCCGTAAGTCCCGGTTTTGTTGAAACGGATATTATCGCGGACCTTAACGAGGATATGAGAAAAAGATATCTTGAAGCTATACCTCTCGGCAGGTTCGGGCGCGTCGAGGATATCTCAAGTGTCGTGTGTTTTCTGATTTCCGAAGGCGCGTCGTACATAACCGGAGAGGTTATAAGGGTTAACGGCGGAATTTACATGTAAATTTTTTAGAGGAGGTAGTGACTCATATGTCAAAGGATAACGCAGAAATTTTAGCTAAGGTAAAGGAGATGATCGCGAGCCATCTCGGCAAGGCCGAGGATGAAATAACTCCCGATTCCTCTTTTATAGAAGATCTGGGGGCCGACTCGCTTGATCTTGTGGAGCTTATAATGTCCATGGAGGATGAGTTCGGGCTTGAGATCTCAGATGAGGATGCGGAGAACATAATAACCGTTCAGGACGCGATTAACTTTATCCAGAGCTCGGTTCAAGCCGCTTCGGAGGGTGACTGAGGAATAATGGGAAAAAGGGTAGTAATTACAGGTATAGGTCTCATAACGCCCCTTGGGGTTGGAAACGACGCCACGTGGTCTTCGATCTGTGAAGGGGTTCCGGGAGTGGGCAGGGTTTCCACGTTCGACCCCTCGGATCTTAAAACCCAGATTGCCGGGGAGGTGAAGGATTTTGAACCGACCCTTTACATGGAGCCGAAGGACGCGAAGAGGAACGACAGGTTCATTCAGCTGTCAATTGCGTCCACCAGGCTGGCACTTGAGGATGCCGGGCTTGAGGTCACCGACGATATCTCCGAACGCACGGGGACTTTTATCGGATCGGGCATCGGCGGAATGCAGACCTTCTACGATACAGTCTTAACCATGGAGAACAAGGGTCCGGGTCGCGTCTCTCCGTTTTTCATACCTAACATAGTGACCAACATGGCTTCAGGATATGTATCCATAAAGTTCAACGCCAAGGGTCCTAACTGCTCTTCCACGACCGCGTGTTCCGCAAGCGGCCACTCGCTTGCGCTTTCCGCCAAGATCATACAGGACGGCAAGGCGGACGTCATGATAGCCGGCGGATCAGAGGCGCCGCTTATACCTCTTACCTTCGCGGCCTTTAACGCCATGAAGGCGCTTTCTACCAGAAACGACGAGCCCGAGACCGCGTCAAGACCGTTTGAGATGGGACGCGACGGGTTTATTCTTTCCGAGGGAGCGGGGGTGCTGATTTTGGAGGAACTTGAGTTTGCGAAAAAAAGAGGCGCCAGAATATATGCGGAAGTGCTCGGGTCTGGAATGAGCGCCGATGCCTTTCACATTACCGCGCCTTCGCTTGAGGGTCCGACCAGCTGCATGAATGCCGCTTTGGAGGATTCGGGCCTTAATCCCGATGATGTCGATTACATAAACGCCCACGGAACATCCACGCGTCTTAACGACGTCAACGAAACCAGGGCGATTAAAAAGGTGTTCGGGGAATACGCTTCTCAGATTCCGGTGAGTTCCACCAAATCCATGACCGGCCACCTGCTCGGTGCTGCGGGCGCGGTGGAAGCGGCAATCAGCGTGTTTGCGCTTCAGAACGGTGTTTTGCCGCCGACTATAAACCTTTTTGAGAGCGATCCTGAATGCGATCTGGATTACATTCCTCACACTGCAAGAGACAGAGAAATAAAAGTGGCTCTCAGCAATTCCTACGGTTTCGGCGGAACCAACGTAAGCATCGCGCTTCGCAAATTCAACTGACCCCCCCCGGAGTCGCGGAAAATCCCCTCCACTTCCCCAATTGCTTCGCTTGAGCAGGCAGAGTGAACCACAATTTTGTTTTTTCTCTCTTTTTGGTAAAATACCCCGCTGACTCCGCAAACGCGGAACCTTTGAAGAGAGAGGTACAGTATGGCTTTAACTAATAATCTAGACACTCTCTCCGACCTTTCGGTCGGAGACAAAACCTACAAGATATATTCCCTTACAAAGCTTGAATCGCGCTACGGCGCATCGATTTCAAAACTCCCCTTTTCGATAAGAATACTGCTTGAGAACGTGCTGAGGAACTTTGACGGAGAGACTGTCACCGAACAGCACGTGGAATCCCTTGCCAACTGGGATCCCTCAAACGCAGAGGCCAAGGAAATTCCCTACAACCCCGCGAGGGTGATACTTCAGGACTTCACGGGAGTTCCCTGCGTTGTAGACCTTGCGGCGATGAGATCGGTGGTCGAGAAAAAAGGGGGAGACCCCTCGCTTGTAAATCCCATAGTTCCCGTCGATCTGGTAATAGACCACTCCGTTCAGGTCGACTATTTTGCAAGCGGCGATGCTTTCGGCAAGAACGTGGAAGTCGAGTACGAAAGAAACAGGGAAAGGTATACATTCCTCAAGTGGGCCCAGGGATCCTTTGACAATTTCAGGGTCGTGCCCCCAGGAACCGGGATAGTGCACCAGGTGAATCTTGAGTGCCTAGCGAGCGTGGTCGTCTCAAAGCAGGTCGACTCCGAGTCGGTGGCTTACCCGGACACCCTGGTGGGAACGGATTCCCACACGACCATGATAAACGGCCTGAGCGTCATGGGCTGGGGAGTAGGGGGAATAGAGGCAGAAGCCTGCATGCTGGGGCAGCCCCTTTACATGCTGATACCTGACGTCATAGGGTTCAGGCTCACCGGCCGACTCTCCCAGGGGGTTACCGCAACGGACCTAGTTCTCACGGTGACCGAGATGCTTAGGAAAAAGGGCGTTGTCGGCAAGTTCGTCGAGTTTTTCGGACCCGGAGTGAGCAATCTTGCCCTTTCTGACCAGGCCACAATAGCGAACATGGCTCCCGAGTACGGAGCCACCATGGGATTTTTCCCGGTAGACGCCGAAACACTTAGATACCTCGGGACGACGGGCAGGGATGACGCGGCCACGCTCGTTGAAGCCTATACCAGGGAACAGAAGATGTTCAGAACCGACGACGCAGAAGACCCCGTGTATACAGATACTCTAGAACTTGACATATCAACCGTTGAACCGTCTCTTGCCGGTCCGAGCCGCCCTCAGGACAGGATATCGCTTGGGGACATGAAAAGCTCCTACCACGAGAACCTTCAGGCGAGGGGACTTGCCGCGAACGGAGACGCCTCGCGCGCCGCGAACGGAATTTCAGACGGTTCGGTCGTAATAGCCGCCATCACGAGCTGCACCAACACCTCGAATCCCTCCGTTATGATAGGGGCGGGACTTTTCGCCAAAAAGGCCGTTGAGAAAGGGCTTTCCGTTAATCCTTACGTGAAAACGAGCTTGGCGCCGGGATCAAGGGTGGTGACCGATTATCTCGACGCCGCGGGACTTACCCCGTATCTTGAAGAACTAGGTTTCGGTCTGGTCGGATACGGATGCACGACCTGCATAGGCAACAGCGGTCCGCTTCCCGACGATGTGGACGCGGCGATAAGGGAAAACGATCTTACCTGCGCCGCGGTTCTAAGCGGAAACCGCAATTTTGAAGGCAGGGTGCACCCGCTTGTGAAATTCGCATACCTGGCGTCGCCTCCGCTTGTCGTGGCGTTCGCCATAGCCGGCAAGGTCGGAATCGATCTCTACACAGAACCTCTCGGGGTTGGAAGCGACGGGGACGAAGTGTACCTCAAGGACATCTGGCCGACGCAGGAGGAGATAATCGACACTGTGGCTGAGTCGATAAGCCCCGAGATATTCAACAATCAGTACTCAAGGGTTTTTGAGGGCGATGAAACCTGGAAGTCTCTTGAGGCTCCGCACTCAGACATTTATGAGTGGGATGCCGAATCGACTTACATACAGGAGCCTCCGTTTTTTGATGATTTCCCGCTTGAGCCCGAAGACCCCGAGGACATAGAAGGGGCGAACGTGCTCGCGCTTCTCGGGGACTCCATAACGACGGATCATATTTCCCCAGCGGGCTCAATCCCCAAGGACGGCCCCGCAGGCGGCTATCTTATCTCAAGGGGTGTTTCCCAAAGGAGCTTTAACAGCTTTGGCTCAAGGAGGGGGAATCACGAGGTTATGATCCGCGGGTCGTTTGCAAACATCAGGATAAGAAACAAGATGGTCGGAGGAAAGGAAGGAGGGTGGACGGTTCACGTTCCCACGGGAGAGGAAATGTCGATTTACGAAGCGTCCTCAAGATACATGAGCGAGGGAACGGATCTTGTAGTGATCGGGGGGAAGGAATACGGAACGGGAAGTTCCCGGGACTGGGCGGCAAAGGGAACCGCTCTTCTGGGCGCGAGGTGCGTCATAGCAGAGAGTTTCGAGCGGATTCACAGGAGCAATCTGGTGGGAATGGGGGTTCTGCCCCTTCAGTTCGAAGAGGGGCAGAGCGCGGAATCTCTTGGCCTGACGGGCTTTGAGACCTTCAGCGTAAGCGGGATTTCAGAGGATCTTTATCCGGGCAAGCGGATGACCGTAACCGTGACGGACACTGACGGCGGGCAGAGGGAATTTCACGCAACGTGCAGGCTTGATACGCCGGTTGAGGTCGAATATTACCGCAACGGCGGGATACTTCAGACCGTCCTGCGCCAGATGATATCGGGGTAGGTGGAGAGACCGATTTGAAAAGGGCGGTTTTTTTCATTATATTGTAAGATTTAAATTTTCGTTTAGCTCAAAAGGAGAGGTGTTCAATGACAGTCCCAAGCGGAGAAAAAATACAGATTGACGAGGAAAGCAGAAAGCTTGTAATTCCCGACAACCCGATAATTCCCTTCATAGAAGGCGACGGGATAGGCCCCGACATCTGGCACGCGTCCCAGATAGTGTTCGACGCCGCGGTCGAGAAGGCTTACGGAGGAAAGAAGAAGATAGCGTGGTTTGAGGTGCTGGCCGGAGAAAAAGCGTATGACCAGACCGGCGAATGGCTCCCCGAGGAAACCACCGAAACGATAAAGGAATACATAGTTGCAATCAAGGGCCCGCTTACCACTCCGGTCGGAGGGGGAATAAGGAGCCTTAACGTTGCGCTCCGCCAGATACTTGACCTGTACGCCTGCGTAAGGCCCGTAAGATGGATCAAGGGAACCCCCAACCCTCTTCTGGTTCCCGGCAAGCTCGACGTCGTGATATTCAGGGAGAACACCGAGGACGTGTACGCGGGAATCGAGTGGGAGAGCGGTACCCCAGAAGCGGCTGCTGTAAGGGAGTATCTCGTAGAGAATTACGGGGTGAACATCCGTGAGCTGAGCGGGATAGGAATAAAGCCCATAAGTCCTTTCGGAACCAAGAGGCTCGTGCGAAAGGCGATCGAATACGCAATAGAGTATAAAAGAAAGAGCGTCACCCTCGTCCACAAGGGCAACATAATGAAGTTCACCGAGGGTGCCTTCCGCGAATGGGGCTACGAGCTGGCAAAAGAGGAGTTCCCGGAGATCACCATAACCGAGGATGAACTCTGGGACGATTACGGCGGCAAGCAGCCCGACGGCAAGATCGTCATAAAGGACCGCATAGCCGACAGCATGTTCCAGCAGGTTCTCACGAGACCCAGCGAATACGACGTGATGGCCATGCCTAATCTTAACGGCGACTACATGTCAGATGCCTGCGCCGCGCAGGTAGGAGGTCTCGGAGTCGCTCCGGGCGGCAACATAGGCGATTACTTGGCATGTTTCGAAGCCACCCACGGAACCGCTCCCAAGTACACCGGGCAGGACAAGGTAAACCCGGGTTCCGTAATACTCTCGGGAGTCATGATGTTCCAGTATCTTGGATGGCACGAGGCTGCGGAGCTTGTTTTCAGGGCGATGGAGGAGACCGTTTTGCAGAAAACGGTTACCTATGACCTCGAGAGACAGATGGAGGGGGCGACCCTTCTTAAGTGTTCTGAGTACGGAGAGGCCATCGTGTCAAACATGGACAAGGTAATGGACTAGAGGGGCTCGCGGCACACAAATCTTTTCAGAAGGAGTGGGATCTTGAAGAACGGCAGAGCGAAAATTTCTGTGATAGGTGCGGGAAACGTCGGCGCGTCGGCGGCGTTTCGGATCGCGCAGCTTGAACTTGCCGACGTGGCTTTGATTGACATAGTGGAGGGAATTCCCGAGGGAAAGGCGCTTGACCTTGCCCAGATGTGCCCGATTACCGGAAGCGACGTAAATCTCGTCGGTTCAACCAACTACGAAGACACGGCCGATTCAGACGTGGTTATAATCACCTCTGGCATTCCGAGAAAGCCCGGGATGAGCCGTGACGATCTTATCTCGACAAACACCAAGGTGGTAAAGAGCGTTACGGAGCAGGTGGTTGCTCATTCCCCGGACGCTATACTCATACTGGTAACCAACCCGCTCGACGCCATGGTTTACGTGGCGCACAGGGTAAGCGGCCTTTCAGACAACAAGGTGATGGGGATGGCAGGAGTGCTTGATTCCGCGCGTTTCCGGGCGTTTATCGCGATGGAGCTCGGGGTATCGGTTGAGAACATAAACGCCTCGGTTCTCGGCGGACACGGAGACACGATGGTTCCGCTTCTAAGCAACACCACTGTGTCGGGTATTCCCATAGCGCAGCTTGTCCCCGCCGAAAGGCTCGACGCGATGGTCGACCGCACCAGGAAGGGAGGGGCCGAGATAGTAGCGCTTCTTAAGACCGGAAGCGCTTTTTACGCCCCCGCGGTAGCCGCGGTGGAAATGGCCGAGGCGATCATAAAGGACAAGAAAAAAGTGCTGCCCTGCTGCGTGTACGCGGACGGACATTACGGAGTGGAAGACACTTTCGTGGGTCTCCCCGTAAGGCTCGGAGCGGAAGGGGTCGAGGAGATAATCGGGGTTGAGATTTCCGACGAGGAGATGGAGGCTCTGCACGTCTCGGCGGGCAAGGTGAAAGAGCTTTGCGAAATAATTGACGGAATGGGAATCCTCTAGGGTTCCATTTACATTCCGCTCCCCGGCGCCGTTTATAATCTCGGACGGACGCTCCGGAAATATTTTTTGGAGGTTTCTGCAATATGGCTAACGGTACGGCGAGCAAGGCGCTCACCATGAGAAAGGATATGTGGTGGGTGGAGCCCCTCATAACCGGGGTGGTGCTGGGGGCTTTCGGGATCTACTCCACGTGGAGAGCTCTCTCGAACCAGTTTTTCTACACCGAGCCTTACCTCTCGCCTTTTTATTCCCCGCTTCTGCTCTTTGACTGGTGGCCGGCTTCCCCGGCAATACTTATTCTCTGGGCGCCGCTTGGATTCCGGGCGACCTGCTATTACTACAGAAAAGCATACTACCGGGCGTATTTCTTCTCGCCTCCGGGCTGCGCGGTGAAACCGGTCGGCAAAAGGGGTTCCTACACCGGAGAGTCGAGCTTTCCGTTCATCCTGCAGAATATCCACAGGTTTTTTCTCTACGCCTCTATCGTCATTCTGCTGTTTTTGTGGATTGACTCGTACGAAGCCTTTTTCTTCCATGACGGGATAGGGGTGGGCGTCGGAACCATCGTTCTGACCTTAAACGCGTTCCTGCTTACCATGTATTCGTTTTCCTGCCACTCGTTTCGCCATCTGATGGGAGGAAATCTTGACGTGTTCTCAAAGTGTCCGACCCGCTTTCGTCTCTGGGGCGCCATAAGCGTCCAGAACGAAGTACATATGAAATGGGCGTGGACAAGCCTTGTTTTCGTGGCTCTCACGGACCTTTACGTGTTCCTGGTAGCGAACGGCACAATTACCGATCTGAGGTTGATATAGACGTGGAAAAATACGAAACACACACTCATGACGTTATAGTTATCGGCGCAGGCGGGGCAGGGCTTCGGGCCGCCATCGAATCTTCCGCCCAAGGCGCCTCGACAGCACTTATATGCAAATCCCTGCTCGGCAAGGCCCACACCGTAATGGCCGAGGGCGGCGTTGCTGCCGCCTTGGCAAACGTCGACACAAAGGACAACTGGGAAACCCACTTCAAGGACACCATGAAGGGCGGGAAGATGCTTAACAACTGGCAGATGGCTCTTTACCACGCGCAGGAGGCTCCCGAGAGGGTGAGAGAACTTGAATACTGGGGAGCGCTTTTTGACAGAACGAAAGAGGGAAGAATAAATCAGAGGGCATTCGGCGGGCACACATGGAAGAGGCTTGCCCACGTGGGCGACAGAACCGGTCTTGAGATGATAAGGACACTCCAGGAAAAGGGGATACACTCGGGCATAGACGTCTACATGGAGTGCACGATAACCCATCTTGTAAAGGACGGAGACAGGGTAACAGGAGCCTTCGGCTACTGGAGGGAAAGCGGAAAATTCGTTCTTTTCCGCGCAAACGCCATTGTTCTTGCGACGGGTGGGGTGGGAAAGGCCTACAAGTACACCTCGAACTCCTGGGAATACACCGGAGACGGCCACGCGATGGCGTATGAGGCCGGAGCGGAGCTTATAGACATGGAATTCATACAGTTCCATCCCACCGGGATGGTCTGGCCCCCGAGCGTGAGGGGAATACTGGTTACGGAGGCGGTGCGCGGAGAGGGAGGCATTCTCACAAACAGCGAGGGCGAGCGATTCATGGAGAGATACGACCCAGAGCGCATGGAGCTTTCAACCCGCGACGTGGTAGCAAGATCCATATACACGGAGGTTGAGCAGGGCCGCGGTTCTCCCCACGGCGGAGCGTTCCTAGACGTCTCCCACAGGGGAGCCGATTACGTAAAGCGAAAGCTTCCAAGCATGTACCACCAGTTCATGGAATTTGCCGATATAGACATAACGAAAGGTCCGATGGAAGTGTTTCCGACCACCCATTACGTCATGGGGGGAGTAAAGGTTGAAGGAGATACCTGCTCGAGCACGGTTCCGGGGTTATTTGCCGCGGGCGAGGTCGCAGGAGGAATGCACGGGGCAAACCGTCTCGGCGGAAATTCCCTCTCTGATCTTCTTGTTTTCGGAAAAAGGGCGGGAGAAGGAGCAGCGGCTTACGCGAGCGGGAAATCCCACGCACAGATACCCGCCGAACTCGTTGAGGGATACGCAAACGAGCTCAGGGAGCCTTTTAACAACACGCAAGGGGAGAACCCCTACACTATCCATCAGGATCTCCAGGACGTGATGCAGCTCTACATAGGGGTGTTCCGCACGGAAGAGAACATACAGAAGGGCATAGACGAGATAGAGGGACTGAAGGAGAAGTCGAAAGTACTCAAGATAGAGGGCTCGGTGATGTTTAACCCGGGATGGCATCTCTGCAGGGACCTTAAGTCGATGCTGATCGTTTCGGAGGCGCTTGCGAGATGCGCGCTTGCTAGGAAGGAGAGCAGGGGAGCTCACAGCCGGGTTGATTTCCCTGAGAGCGACGATGAGAAATGGGGCAAGCTTAATTTCATTGTCTCCTTCAAGGAGGGGGCGATGGATGTCGGGACGAGGCCGATTGTGGAGATGCCCGAGGAGCTTTCGAAACTGTTTACGGAGGATAAGTGATGTCGGTAGCCAAGCTAAGAGTTTTTCGCGGTGACGCGCAGGGTGGAGAGGAAAAGGAGTACGAGGTCCCGGTAGATGAGGGGATGGTGGTCCTCGACGCGCTTTTCTACATACAGGCTAACTACGACGGCGACCTGGCGATAAGATGGAACTGCAAGGCGGCCAAGTGCGGCTCCTGCAGCACCGAGATAAACGGAAAACCGAAGCTTGCCTGTAAGACCCGCATGGACAGTTTCGCCGAGGGCGAAACAATTACCGTCTACCCGATAAAGGCGTTTCCCGTGATAAAGGATCTCGTGACCGACGTGTCGTGGAACTACGAAGTAAGCAAAAAGATTCCTCCGTTTACCCCCGCCGAAGATACCGAGTGGGTCATGTACCAGGAGGATGTGGAGAGGGGGCAGGAATTCCGAAAATGCATAGAGTGCTTTCTCTGCCAGAACGTTTGTCACATACTTCGCGACCACAACCGAAAAGATGCGTTTGCCGGGCCTAGGTTCATGATAAAGATTGCCGAACGGGAGATGCATCCCCTGGATGTCCTTGACAGGAGGGAGTTCGCGCGCGAGGAGGCGGGAGTCGGATTCTGCAACATCACGAAATGCTGCACTGAAGTGTGCCCCGAGGACATACACATAACCGACAACGGAATCATTCCGCTCAAGGAGAGAGTGGTTGACAAGTATTATGATCCGCTTTCCTGGCTTTTAAGGAAGATCAAGGGGAAATAGGAGAGGGCACCAGATTGAACGTACACGAATACCAGGCCAAAAAGCTTCTTTCTGATTTCGGAGTCAGGGTTCCGGGCGGACAGGTGGTTTTCAGCGCCGATGAGGTTTCGGAGGTGCTCGATACCCTTAACTCTGCAAAATACGTGGTAAAAGCCCAGATTCACGCCGGCGGCCGGGGCAAGGGAGGGGGAATAAAGGTAGTTGACAATTCCCACGACGCTATGGAGGCCGCGGATGAGATAATCGGCATGAACCTGGTCACTCACCAGACGGGCCCCGAGGGCAAGACGGTGGGCAGCGTGCTGATCGAGGAAGCTTCCAGTATAGAAAAAGAGTTTTATCTCGGCATGGTGATTGACCGCTCCCGGGAAAAAGTGGTCGTTATGGGAAGCCCTGAAGGCGGGGTTGAGATCGAGGAAGTGGCGGCCAAATCTCCCGAGAAGATAATCAAGGAACACGTCGATATCTCTCTCGGCATTCAGCCTTACCAGTGCCGGAAAATCGCTTATTTCATGGGCCTTGAGGGCGGTGCTGTGAGGCAGGCGGTATCGTTTATTTCATCCCTTTACCGGGTTTTTATCGAAAAGGACTGCTCCCTTGCGGAGATAAACCCGCTTGTTCTTACCTCCGATGGAAACATAGTTGCTCTTGACGCGAAGATTAACTTTGATGATAACGCGCTTTTCCGCCACCGCGACATCGCGGGGTTAAGGGACAGGGACGAGGAAGATCCGCTTGAACTTGAAGCAAGCGATGCGGGGATAAGTTTCATTAAGCTTGACGGAGACATAGGGTGTCTTGTTAACGGCGCGGGGCTTGCCATGGCGACCATGGACATTATCAAGCACCACGGCGGAGAACCCGCAAACTTCCTTGACGTCGGAGGAGGGGCCACTACGGAGCAGGTAACGAAAGCATTTAAGATGATCCTGAGCGACGAGAACGTAAAAGCCATCTTCGTTAATATTTTCGGCGGCATCATGAAATGCGACACCATTGCCGATGGCATCCTTGAGGCCGCGGCTGAGGTCGGAATAAACGTTCCCTTAGTGGTCAGGCTTGAAGGAACCAACGTTGAAGCCGGAAGGGAGATTCTTTCGAATTCGGGTCTTGACATCGAGACCGGGGCCGACATGAAGGAAGCCGCGTCCAAAGTGGTTGAAGCTGCCAGAGCTGGCTGATTTCAGTAAGTTGCTGCTGTAAAAGCTAGGGCTTTTTTCATCAGAGCAGTGTATAAAAGTTATCGTCGTAAAAGAAAACAAGAATCTGATGAAAAATGATCTCAACGAGCTTCCTTGGGATGCCGGACAATTTATTCAGGTAGAAAACTATTTGGAGGTTGCCGGAGTTTTAGACTCTCACCGGATATATGAAGAAATGCCACCTTCCTTTTTAATTTGCGAAAGATTTAAGACGTTATCAGCGTATATGCGAGGATATCTAAGCAGAGTATTTGTGGTAACACGTGTTCTTTCTTAGAACTCAGCTTTAATTTCATACGCTGTGTAAAGCTGGTAGAATCTTATTAATCTTGGGAAGATTTAGTAGTACGTGTCGGGAGAAGGAATTGGAATCAGTACGATCCAGACGAGCGGCATCTAATGATACGAAGGACCCTAAAACTCGGCGACTAAAGCGAGATATAAAAGTCCAAATTTCATGCGAAGATAATCTCAAATTTATGCGTCGTTTGGATGACGAATCAATGACCCTTATTGTAACCTCTCCCCCTTACAATATCGGGAAAGAGTACGAGGTTCGAAAATCTCAGGATGTTTACATCAAGGAACAGGCCGCTTGTATTGCGGAAGCCACACGTGTTCTAGCTCCCAACGGATCAATCTGTTGGCAAGTTGGCAACTATGTCGATGGTGGTGAGATATTCCCCCTCGACATTCTTCTCTATCCAATTTTCCGAAATCACGGCTTGAAGCTAAGAAACAGGATTGTATGGACCTTCGGGCACGGTCTACACTGCCAGAAGAGATTCTCTGGGCGTCATGAGACTATACTTTGGTTCACAAAATCTGATGATTACATATTCAATCTTGACGATATTCGTGTTCCATCCAAGTATCCCAACAAAAAATATTTTAAAGGTCCAAAAAAAGGCAGTGTATCGAGTAATCCTTTAGGAAAAAACCCATCCGATGTTTGGGACATTCCTAATGTGAAGTCCAACCATGTAGAAAAAACTGAACACCCTTGTCAGTTTCCCGTTGGCTTGGTTGAGCGGTTGGTTTTGGCCTTGACCAATGAGGGTCAAAATGTCCTTGATCCTTATCTTGGAGTTGGATCGAGTGCGATTGCAGCACTGAAGCATGGTCGCTGTGCATACGGCTGTGACCTTGACAAAAACTATATCAATATTGCACGCCGTCGCGTGCGTGATCTACGTAAAGGGAAGCTCCGTACCCGACCAATGAATGAGCCAGTTTACGATCCAAATTCAAAAAGAAACTCATGAAACTAGCATTTACCTATGGCAAACATTATAATGCGAGTGTGGAGTGGGAACAGCGTGGGCTTAGAAAGTGGCTGACTGGTATATTTGAAGCTTCTACAATCAATATTACCAGAGGGTGCACACCGCATATTCGTGAACACGTTGAAACCGAGTTTCTCAATGAAGGTTGGGCATTGGGAGTGAAACTTAATCAGGATTATGGTCTCGAGGTTACGGCTGAGAAAGAAGGTCTTGCTTTTCAGCTTCAGACAGGAAACATGAGCCGTGCACCATATGACTTATTAAAATTACAGTTTCTTTTCCAAAACGGGCGCATACAGGCAGCTGCTTTAGCTCTTCCTACTAAAGAAGCCGCGCGTGAAATCGGCGATAACATTGCTAACGCTGAGAGAGTTATTCGCGAATTAGAACTGTTTGATCGTGTCATAACTGTTCCTATTTTTATTATTGCTTTTGAGTAAAGGAGGAACCTATTGAGCTATCAAGTGAGAGTACGACCTAGGTCAGAACGAGAAGTCCTTATTAAACAACGCTGGGAGAACTCGAATGAGCAGGAGAAAATATACGACTTTCGGGGTGGCCCCTTCTCTTTGAAGGTGATCTCATTACCAATCGATGTGCTGGTTTATCGGATGGAGAACTGTCGAACCTTCAGTGCACAGCAAAGCGAAATTGCTACTGGGGATCTACCCAAAAACTTCTTTGAGAAAGGTCAAGAATCTTCAACGGCTCAACAGAGACAGCACCAAATTCTTCTGAAACTTGCAAAACAAGGTACATCCTCCGTTGTGCCGATTATCGATGTACTAAGGCAAGAAGAACAACGGGATACAATTTTGATTACCTATACTGGCATAGTGGTTAACGGGAATCGTCGTCTGAGTGCAATGCGTGAACTCTATCGTAATAATGATGGTTCAGTTAACGAACGCTTCAGTCATGTTCGATGTGCGGTTCTTCCCCCGGATACTACAAGAGATGAAGTAGATGATATTGAAGCCGATCTTCAAGCTAAGCAGGAAACTAAACTCGATTATGACTGGATTGGCGATGCGAGATTGGTCCGGAGACAAGTCAACAAAGGACGGACAACAAAGGAAGTTGCTGATCGCCTGAGGCGTAGCAAGGCAGATGTCGAAAAGGTCCTGCAGGCGCTGGAAGAGGCGGATCTATATCTAAATGAATGGGTCAAGAAACCCGGTCAGTATGATCTTGTTGCGGCGGAAGGGCAGCAGATTTTCGGAGATATTCCAAAAAGTATTGCTAAAAAGGACCCAAGCCTTCAAAATGCAAGCCGCGCTATTGCTTTCTCACTTTTTGAAAACAGAGATCGAGTATCAGGGCGTGTCTACAACTTGAATCCTTCCTTTGGCAAGTTGGCGCCGAAAGTGCTTGAATTGTTGCAAGCGCAGCTAGCCATTGACAATAATTCCGCAGATTTAGACGAGGATGTTGAAGATGATTTTGCGATTGATATTGAAAATGAAGAAGACAATTTGAACTACAGTTCAATAATAGAAGCACTTCGTAACGAATCTACAAAGGAAGAAGCTGTATCTGCCTTAATAGAATCCTGTGAAACTGCCATTGAACTTGACAAAGACCAGCAATCAGAGAAAGCAGCTCTGAAAGCACTGTCTCAGGCACACACAAAACTGGCCGGGATTGATATTACTCTTGCCGGTGATGACACATTAAGGGCAATGTTGAAGCAGATTGAGTCAATCAGAACTATTTTAGAGAGAGTGGAGGAAAGTATAAAAAAACGGCAGTAAACGATAGAAACGAGGAATTGGCCAAGATTAAAAAGGGTAAGGGAATAATATGAATGATATATCAACGGCTATCCGGATACTCCTAAATGATGATTACACAGGAACGCTTGCTATTTCCGAAGAAGATACCCAAACACCTGTCTGGTCTCGTATTAAACTCTCAATCCGCTCCAAGGGGGTGGATTGTATCGATACTGGTAACCGGATTAAACTTTCTTGGCCTAATACACTCAGTCTAGTTCGCGAATTCGGAAGCCGAGCAACACAACGTTCGTTAAATTTCCGATTTCGGCCTGAGGGTAAGGCTGCCGAAGAGTTGAAGAGGTTTGCCAACCAGGTGAAGGCAACACAAGAGCAAAGGAAAAGTCTGTCTTCAACCATCACTGAGCAAGAAATTGAAAACCTACTTGTTCAAGCAGGTTTTACAAAGCGTAGACTTAAGCCTTTTCAACTTCGTGATCTCCAACACCTGCTTTCACTCGCAAATGGTGCAAACTTTTCAGTTCCTGGTGCAGGAAAGACCACAGTAACCTTTGCGCTTCACCTATTGGCGCGTCATACAGGGCAACATTTGATAGTTGTTGCACCAAAGTCTGCAACTCAAGTATGGCTCGATATTGTCTCCGAGTGTATGACTGAGGATGCTTCAGACAATGGAAGTGAACAATTCACACTTCTAGATGGGTCCGAGCTAGATAACCGCCAAAAATTATTATCGGGTGCGACACGATTTATTATTTCATATGATCTTTTGATTAGACAGCAAGATATAATAACTTGTCACATTGCTTCCACCCCTACCCATCTGGTTCTGGATGAGTCACATCGAATGAAGGCCGGTTGGGAATCCCAAAGAGGAGCATTCCTTTTGAGTATTTCAGCTTTGCCAGTAAGGCGGGATATTTTGACAGGTACGCCTATGCCTCAGAGTGCCTCGGACATAGAGTCGCAACTTGATTTTTTATGGCCTGGACACGGTCTCGGTTTAGAGGTCGTACACGGTAAGTCTCCAAAAACTGTTTTAGGCAACCTCTACGTCAGAACGACAAAAAAAGAGCTGGGTCTACCAAAAGCAAACCGCAAATTTGTCGATGTTTCGATGAGTGAAGGACAACTTGCACTCTATTCCATTGTTCGCAATGAGTTTGTTCGAAGCTACTACAATAATTTGAGCCGAAGAATGGCTAAGGGGGAGTTTCTAAAAGCTCGACGCTCCGTTATGCGGTTACTACAACTCTCGGTGAACCCAGTGCTTGCGCTGACCGCTATGGCAAATGACTATATATCAATTAATTCTGCAGTAATAGAACAAGTTATGGATGAAGGTTATTCAAACAAGATGAAGGCTGTGATGGATGACGCGCGTGTATTAGCAAATGCGGGTGAAAAATGTGTCATTTGGACTATATTTACCAATACAATTTACAATTTCGTTTCCTCTCTTGCCGATTTGAACCCGGTTTTTATCCATGGAGGCGTTCCATCTGGTTCAACAAACGAAATCGAAACCAGAGAAGGGCGAATCAAGCGATTTCACGAAGATGATAATTGTTACGTTCTTGTGGCCAATCCAGCAGCCGCCGGTGAAGGAATAAGTCTACACACCGTCTGCCATAATGCTTTATACGCTGACCGAAGCTATGTTTCCACACACTATCTTCAATCAATTGACAGGATTCATCGACTAGGACTTCCCCCGAATCAGGAAACTAATATCTTTGTATATAGATCAATAGCACCTCCAAGAGTTGGAAGCATTGATTATTCGGTTAGCCGTAGGTTGGTGGAAAAGATCCGCAATATGCAACAACTCTTGGATGATCCAGATCTACACGAAATTGCGTTGGATGAAGAAAGTGCCGATGATCCTATAGATTATGACGTTGAACTCCAAGACATCATAGACTTAATTGCCGAAATGGAAAACAGAGCAGGAGATGTTCCAATGGAGGAAGCATGACAGCGCTCATTCCGATCGAGCGAATGTTTTCTCTTTCTGCATTAGAAGGACTACGGTTAATCAGGAAGTATTCTGCTCGCCAGCCCGAACTTAAGACTTTGGATATCATACCTCTAATCGAAAGTCTTGAGGTGGATGGTGCCAGCTTTGATTTAGAGGCATCCTCTTATCTTAACACACTTGTTGATGACGAATGCCCTACAGATGGAAAAGCCTTTTATCAAGAATGCATTAAAGCGATTCTTATCAAGCACCAACCAATCTGGTCCAAAACTATGCGAGTTGGACGTAAACGCTTTGTGCGTGGACTTGATACAAATGATCAGGATGTTTTTGTAGCCGCTGGTTTGATGGCAGACCCTCCATCCGCTGATGTTGTGACTTGGTGGGACGACATTACAGGACACGCGAAGCTAATTTCAGACCTTGAAAAAATGAAGCAAGCTAGAGTTGCTGAGTTACTCACAATTGAATATGAGCGGATAAGGCTAAAAAGTGAGGGGATTGAGAGAGAAGTTGAATGGCCAGGACTCGATGACAATTTCGCGGGTTATGATGTCCTCTCGTATGAAAAGTCTGACCACGGTACCATTGATAGTCGTATGATTGAAGTCAAATCTACGATTAATTCTCCCCTCAGGTTTTGGGTAACCCGCAATGAATGGAAGCAGGCTGAAAAGGCGGATACAGCATATCTATTTCATCTTTGGGATATGGCGAAAGATCCGCCTAAGCTGCATACTCGCAGTGTTGCCGACATTGCTCCTCACATCCCCTCAGATAACGGGAAGGGTGAGTGGTTCAATGCTACAATCTTAGTAGATACCTAGTGTGGCGTCCTAGTTATATCTTTAGCTATTGTATAGAGACAGTGTGCTTCAGCTATGAAAAAAACTGGCAGCAAATTTGACCTAACCGCCAGCGACCTCGTAGGTTATTTGAATTGTCGTTATCTATCCACCCTCGACCGTGCTGTGGCCGAAGGGGTACTCGCCAAACCAACTGTCTGGGACCCACTACTCCAGGTCCTGTTGAAGCGTGGTTCCATTCATGAACAAAATTATGTCGCCCATCTGGAGCAATCTGGCCTAGGAATCGTGCGCATTGACGGTTCGTATGTTACCGAAGAAGCGGTGGAAGAAACGCTTTTGGCGATGAGACAAGGTGTCGCTGTGATCGTGCAAGGTGCACTTTCATGTGATGGTTGGGGTGGTCGTGCCGACATTCTTCGTCGTGTCGAAAAGCCGGGTATCATCGGCGATTGGTCATATGAGGCAATTGATACCAAGCTTGCACGCGAAACTAGAGCGGGAACTATTCTGCAACTATGCCTTTATTCCGACTTGCTAACGAAGGCACAAGGTGTCACGCCCGATTATATGTACGTAGTTGTCCCTTGGTCTGATTTCGAACCGCGGAAATATCGTTTTGCCGACTATGCCGCGTATTTTCGCAAGGTACAGCGGGCACTTCGGGAATTCCTAATAAGTCAGGAAGCCGAAAAGACCTATCCCGACCCCAAAGAGTATTGTGATATCTGCCGCTGGCGGGAAAACTGTGACAAGCACCGCCGCGACGATGATCACCTTTGTCTCGTGGCTGGAATATCCAAACTCCAGATTAAGGAACTATCACAGCACAACATCACGACGGTACAGGACTTGGCTCTATTGCCGTTGCCACCGCCATGGGAACCAGAACGCGGCTCGGCAAACTTCTATGACCGAGTACGCGAACAGGCCCGCATTCAGGTCGAGGCGAGAGAAAGTGGCAAATGTAAATTTGAATTGCTGCCTGTTAAGCATGGCTTTGGCCTCTCTTGCCTTCCTGAACCTTCGCCTGGCGATATTTTCTTCGATCTCGAAGGCGATCCTTTTGTTGGAGAACATGGACTTGAATATCTGTTCGGTTATGTATTCAATGATGAGAGTGCTGACACTGTTTACAAAAACATCTGGGCTTTCTCACGCGCTGAAGAACGGCAGACCTTCGAGAATTTCGTCGATTTCGTTATGGAACGTTGGGAGCAATATCCCGACCTTCACATTTACCATTATGCACCTTACGAGACCTCAGCCTTAAAACGGCTGATGGGGAGATATGCCTCGAGAGAAGAAGAAATCGACCAGTTGTTGCGCGCCGGCGTATTTATTGATCTATATCAGGTCGTGCGCCACAGTATTCGTGCCAGCGTTGAAAGCTATTCAATCAAAGACCTGGAACCGTTCTACGGCTTCAAGCGCAATACGCAACTCCCGGATGCAAATGCAGCACTTGCAAATCTTCAAGCCAATCTGGAACTGGATGATATTCCTTCAATTACGGAGGAGACCAAAGCCACGGTGTTAGTCTACAACAAGGATGACTGTGCCTCCGTGGCAGGGCTGCGAGACTGGCTTGAAACGCAACGCGGTCAGTTACTAGCAGATGGGGCGGATATACCGCGTCCAGAACCGGGTGACGGTTCGCCAACAGAAAGAATCACTGACTGGCTTATGAAAATTAATCCGCTGATTGAACAACTGACTGCTGGCATTCCGACTGATCCAGAAAAACGGGATAAAGAACAACAGGGACTATGGGTATTGGCCAACATAATTGACTGGCACCGCCGGGAAGACAAAGCCGTATGGTGGGAATATTTCCGGCTGTGCGACCTTTCGGCAGAGGAACTGATGGATGAACGTACCGGGTTGTCAGGTCTCACCTTTGTCAATGAGGTGGGAGGTACGGAAAGAGCACCAATTCATCGCTATAAATTCCCGCCGCAGGAAAACGAATTCCGCGGCGGTGAGAATCTTTGCAATTGTGAAGATAACAAAATAGTGGCGAAGGTTGCTGCGATTTCTTTTGAAGACTACACCATTGATATCAAGAAACGGCAAGATAGCAAGGCGACCCACCCTCACGCTGTGTTCGCACACGACCATGTCTCTACACAGGTGCTCGCTGACTCGCTAGTGCGCCTTGCGGAACATGTCGTCAGTGACGGCTTGCGTGGTGAAGGCAAATATCGGGCTGCACGAGATCTCTTACTGAAAGAAACCCCTCGCATCGGTGGACAAAAGTTGCACCGTGAAGGCGAAGCGACTGTTGACGCAGCCGTGCGGCTATGCGGTCATCTAGAAGGGGGGATTCTAGCAATTCAGGGACCACCAGGCACAGGCAAAACATTTACCGGTGCGCAAATGATTTGTGAACTTGTGCACCAAGGCAAGACGGTCGGTATCACCGCGAATAGCCATAAGGTAATCCGCAATCTGATTGACGCAGCCATCGCGGCGGCAGAAGAAAGCGGAGTGGATTTACGTTGCTGTCATAAGGCTGCGGAGATCGAAGATGAGCAACCTCGCCTCTGCTTTACCAGGAAAAATGAAGAGCTGTTCGACATGCTTGGAAGTAGTGTCAATGTTGGTGGCGGTACAGCTTGGCTGTGGGCACGACCGGAGGCTTCTGAGATAATCGATGTGCTGTTTGTCGACGAAGCGGCACAAATGTCGTTAGCCAATGTGCTGGCGGTCTCGCAGGCTGCCAATACCGTTGTGCTGATCGGTGACCCGCAGCAACTTGACCAACCAATGCAAGGTAGTCATCCAGATGGCACTAACGTTTCCGCACTTGACCATGTTTTAGCTGGTAAGCAAACAATAAGACCTGAACAGGGTCTATTTCTTGAAGAAACTTGGCGGTTGCACCCCGACATCTGCAATTATACATCAGAACTTTTCTATGAGGGCAAGCTCAAAGCGAAGAAAGACCTAAAGCAGCAGGTGGTCCATGCATCTGGACCAATCAACGGCGCAGGTTTGTACTATCTGCCCGTCGAACACGAGGGCAATCAGAATTGCTCACCTGAAGAAGCACTGGCGATAGAAGCACTTGTAAAAAGATTGTTGAATAGTGACGCAACTTGGGTGGACCGTGATGGTAGCAAAAGACCTGTCACCCTTGACAATATCTTGATCATTACGCCCTACAACGCGCAAGTCTTTGAGATTCAGCGACTCCTAGCGGGAGCTAGGGTGGGCACGGTAGATAAATTCCAAGGCCAAGAAGCACCAATTGCAATTTATTCAACAGCAACATCAAGCCATAAAGATGCACCGCGGGGGATGGAGTTTTTGTACAGTCTGAACCGACTTAACGTTGCCACCTCGCGTGCCAAGTGCCTGTCAATTATGGTCAGTTCTCCACAGGTCTTCGAGGCGGAGTGCCGGACGCCTCGACAGATACAACTCGCCAATGCTTTCTGTCGCTATCTGGAACTGGCGGAAGAAATTAAACTGGTGCCTTAAAGATGCTGAGAACACACCTATAAAAATGAAAAACTGTCCTAAGATTGAGGTCCACTTCTATCGAAGGCACCAAAATTCTGTTTGGTGCTTAGGGAGGCGGTAAGATGACAATTGCGTAAAAAGAGGCCTTTGCTTTTATTGACGTTGAATCGGCTGGATTGTGTTTTTTAAAGTAGGTGCTTTGTGAACACTACCCCCCGGGCAATCAAAAAAACCACTTTATTTCAGGAAATTACGGTAAATACTTAACTTGGTTTCTATCAATTCTTCTCTGTTTTTTGTTTTGTCCCAAAACCTTGACATACACCTTTTGATGATTAGTTTGAGAAGTGGAGGTACATGGTAGATGCAAACGGCAGTTGCAACGTGCGATTCTCTTTCAGTTTTCATGCGAGAGATGGAAAAACATCCACTTCTCTCAAGAGAGGAAGAGTACGCGCTTGCAGTCAGGTATTACGAAAACGAAGATATTGAAGCGGCCAACAAGCTTGTAGTGTCGAACCTAAGGTTCGTGGTAAGAATCGCTTCTGAGTACAAATCTTACGGTTTTCCGATGATGGACCTTGTTCAGGAAGGCTCGATAGGACTGATGCGTGCCGTTCAGAAATTCAACCCCTACAAGGGGTATAGGCTCATATCCTATGCGGTGTGGTGGATCAGGGTAAGGATTCAGAACCATATAATGAAGTTCTGGAGCAACGTGAAGATCGGAACAACGCAGTCTCAGAGAAAGCTTTTCCAGAGAATAGAAGGGGCAAAGCGCAAGCTCGGGATAACTGCCGCCCGCATGGAAGACGACGACATAAGCCGTCTCGCGGACCATTTCGGCGTTAAGGAAGAGGAAATCTCCGAGATGCAGGTCCGCGCTTCCAAAAGAGACCTTTCCCTCTCGGAACGTCCCGCCGGGGACGACTCCTCAGCTACTTACGGGGAGTTGCTCCCTGACCCGTCGGATAACCAGGAGCAGGTGCTCGGCGAACTCGGGTTTGACAGCCTTGCCAGAGAGAATCTGCGCGAAGCTCTTAAAATGCTCTCAGAGAGGCAGAAGAAGGTAGTAAACGAGAGGTATTTCGCTGAACCTCCAAGAAAACTCCATGAAATAGCCCAGGACCTCGGGATTTCTCAGGAGAGGGTAAGGCAGATCCAGGCCGAATCCATAGGGAAGCTCAAGGGATACATGGCCGAAAAACTTGAAATTTACCCCTAATAAGAAGAAAAATCAGGAGGAATTAAATGGCTTCTAAGATAATAGGAATAGACCTTGGAACAACTAATTCATGCGTAGCAATCGTTGAGGGCGGCGAGCCGAAAGTGATAATCAACGAGGAGGGCACGAGAACCACCCCGTCGGTAGTTGCGTTTCTAAAAGACGGAGAAGAAGTTCTGGTCGGCGGACCGGCGAAGCGCCAGGCCGTGGCCAACCCCGAGAACACCGTCTACTCTACCAAAAGGCTTATGGGCAGAAGGTTTGAGGAGATATCGAGCGAAGCGGATGGCCTTGCCTACAGCGTCGTAAAGTCGGGCAAGTCAGACGCCTGGGTCGAGGTAGAAGGAAAACAGTATTCCCCCCCGCAGGTCTCAGCGCACGTGCTCATGAAGCTTAAGAAAGCTGCCGAGGATTACCTGGGTTCCGAAGTCACTGAAGCCGTTATCACGGTTCCCGCTTATTTTAACGACAGCCAGCGCCAAGCCACTAAGGACGCCGGAAAGATAGCCGGCCTTGACGTAAAACGCATAATAAACGAGCCGACTGCCGCGGCGCTTGCCTACGGGTTTGACAAGAAAAAGGAAGGGATGATAGTCGTCTACGACCTTGGGGGTGGAACTTTTGACGTATCCGTGCTCGAGGTAGGAAACAACGTTATAGAGGTAAAGTCCACAAACGGCGATACGCATCTCGGCGGAGACGATTTTGACAAGAGGGTCATTGATTACATCGTCTCAGAGTTCAAAAAGGATTCCGGAATAGACCTCGGGGTGGACAAGATGGCCGTGCAGAGGCTTAGGGAAGCCGCCGAGAAGGCCAAGATCGAGCTTTCAAACACCGTTGAGACGGAAATCAACCTGCCGTTTATAACAGCTGACGCAAGCGGTCCAAAGCACCTTGTGATGAAGATAACGCGCTCAAAGTTCGAGCAGCTGATCGAGGATCTCATAAAGGGCACCCTCAAACCCTGCGAGCAGGCCCTTAAGGACGCGGGGCTTCGCCCGGGCGAGATAGCCGAAGTAATACTGGTCGGCGGATCGACCAGAATCCCGCTTGTCCAGAAAGTCGTGACTGACTTTTTCGCAAAGGATCCGAGCAGGGGAATAAACCCTGACGAAGTAGTTGCCATGGGGGCGGCCATACAGGCGGGCGTGCTCGGCGGAGACGTGACCGACATGCTTCTTTTAGATGTTGTTCCCCTCTCCCTTGGCATCGAGACTCTCGGAGGGGTCATGACCACCATTATCGAGAGAAACACAACCATTCCCACCAAGAAAAGCCAGATATTCACCACGGCAGAGGACAACCAGAACTCGGTTGAGATTCACGTGCTGCAGGGAGAGCGACAGATGGCTGCCGACAACAGGACGCTTGCGAGGTTCATTCTGTCGGGAATTCCTGCGGCGGCAAGGGGCATTCCGCAGATAGAGGTCACCTTCGATACAGATGCCGACGGAATACTCCACGTATCCGCCAAGGACAACGCGACCCAGAAGGAGCAGAAAGTGAAGGTCGAGGCTTCAAGCGGGCTAAGCAGTGACGAGATCGACTCCATGGTCGAGGAAGCCGAGAAGATGTCCGAGAAGGACAAGGAGAAAAGCGAGCAAGTTCAGAAAAGAAACCAGCTTGACGAGCTCGTCTACAGGACCGACAAGAGTTTCCAGGAGCTTGGCGACGGCCTATCTGAGGATGAGAAAAAGGAACTTGAGCAGGCTCTTGAAGAGGGAAGGGAAGCCCTTAAGTCGGATGATCTAAGCAAAATCGATCTCGCAACGGAGAAAATAACCGCTGTCTCTCACAAGCTTGCGGAACTGATGTACAAAAAGCAGCAGGAAGAAGCTGCGCAGGACGCCGAGGATGGTGGACAGGAAAGTTCTGCATCCGGTCAGGGGAATTCCACCTCGGGCGACGATGTTATAGACGCCGAATTTACCGAACAGAAGTAATCGCTTGGCGTTAGACTTAACAATATTAAATCTTGATTGACTTAAGCGTGCATACCTGCCATTTTGATACGGGTTGAGGTACCAATTTAATGACTGAGTTGCTTTCCATGCCCTCAGAGCAAATCGACAGTTCTCACATTAAATCGTTTGTTGATTCGAGGGTTCCAGAAGGCGAACATATAGAATTTAAGGAGAGCCTGCCAGCCAAGGAAGGTGCTCTCGATCCATGGATGTCCGGTGGAAATGAAATCGGGGATCGGGCGAAGAATGTAATACTTGAAGAGGTTACCGCCTTTGCAAATGCGCATGGAGGAGCTTTATTTCTAGGAATCAAAGAATGTGATCTTGATAAGAAACCGGCCGTCACGGATGATATATCGCCGGTTCCGCGATGCGAAGAATTAGCAGAACGTCTCAAACTTGTGTTTCGTGACCGCGTGGAACCACAACTTCCAAGGCTTGAGATATTCGCTGTGCCTACTCAAGGTAAGAGCGGTGTTGTTATAATACGTGTCGGACGCTCGCGGCTGGCACCCCATCGGGTTACAAAAATCCTTGTCTGTCCCGTGCGGCGGTTTGACCGATGTGAAAAAATGACTATGCGGGAAATTCAGGACATGACACTCAACATGGCGCGGGGGCTTGAGCGTTTAGATGAACGGCTTTCAGTGCGCCGCAACCGTTTTCAAGAGGAATTTGAATGTCTTGAAACTCCTACGGATGCGTATGGAATCCGATTTACCGCCATGCCAATAGGAGATGAAATCCGTATTGACCGGGTTTTTCACCGAAGTGCAATCGTAAGTGAGTTCAATGAACCATGGCGAAAGATATATATTAAGCAAGACAACCAAGAACCTTATGTTCTGAGTGATATGGGAATTTCTTCCGCAAGTGTTCAATGTCGACCTATGTTGCGCGCGGCGAGAGAGGAATCTGATTGGGGTCCTGGAAACACGAATCGCTTATACAATAGCTATAGAGAACTTCACTGTGACGGCTTGATAGAGATAGGTTTTGTTTCATGTCTTAGAGCTGCTGGTTCGGGAGGCAAACTTGACCTTCCACGGAGTTTTCCAGTTGTTGTCTTTGCTAATCTAGTGGCTTGGGCTGACCGAGTCAGGAACCAAGCACTTGTTCCTACTGCCGAATATGTTCTCGATGCAGAGATTCGAGCAATAGGAAACTCTGCATACATAACATCTAATAACAGGCATATAGACACTATGTATCCAACAATATTGCAGCCAAGTTTGATAGAATTTCCCAGATATTCGTTGGGCAATCCTGAAGAGATTTCGGAACTCATTGGATTGTTTTACCGCGATTTCTGGAATTCTCTTGGTAAGGATATTGACACCGGGGAGTTTACTTTTGAGGTAAAAGGCTGGAGAGATGATTAAAATCTTTTCTGCAAAGCCCATCGTTAAACTTTAGTACGTAGTTTTGAATCTGAGTTGCCGCATGTGGGTAAGTGTTGAAAATCAATCGAAGCGAGTGGAAAAGAACGAAGAGCTAGGTCTATATACCCCCATATAATGCTGGTTTTCTGTCGCAATGAGTAAGAACAACAGATGACAAAGAAAAAGAGCAGCTTGAATTCAAAAAAAGGTTCTCAGTGGCGACGCTGGGATTTGCATATACATACGCCGGGAACAAAGTTAGCTGACTCTTATGGGAACGAAGAGAATGTGTGGGATGAATACATTGATTGTTTAGAGAAATCCCTAGTTCAAGCATTTGGCATTACGGATTATTTTAGTGCCGATGGCTATTTCTCTTTGTTGGAAAAATATAAAAAGAAATATCCTGAAACTGATAAAGTTTTCTTCCCGAATATTGAGTTTAGATTGGTTGAAGCAATTAGCCCGGAAAATAGCAACCCGAACATTCATGTGATCTTTGACAATGACACAGAGGTTTGCTCGAAAGATTCGATAAATCGTTTCTTGTTAACGCTTAAAACTTCAGCTAACAAGGAGACTGGAGCAAGAATTTCGTGTGCTGAACTTAGAACCCAATCACAATATAAGGCAGCGACCGTCTCTTTCGAAGAACTCAGAGAGGCTTTGGAAGAGACTTTTGGAGAAACAAGGCCTTACCTTATTGCGTTTCCAGCTAAAAACGATGGTATAAGGAGTACTGATAGCAGAGCACCTCGAAAAGTTTTGATTTCTGACAAGATAGACAAGGGAAGTCATTTATTTTTCGGTGATTCTAAAAGCAGGGGTTGGTTTCTACAACCTGATCGCTATAAAGACGGTAAATCACGGCCTAAACCAGTTGTCTCTGCAAGCGATGCTCACTCTTTTGACGACTTGGAGCGTTTAGGAGGAGATGTCTCTGGATATGAGCCGACATGGATTAAAGCGGATCTGACGTTTCGAGGCCTAGAACAAATTTGCTTTGAACCTGAAGCGAGAGTTCATATTGGTTCTGAACCAGAGGTTGAGATAAGGAAATCTAACCAAGCCACAAAGTTTCTGAAGGAGCTAGAAATTGACCAGAAAGAGGGATACGACGGAGTTAATGGCTATTGGTTTAAAAAAGTGAATATCCAGTTAAACCCGGAACTAGTTGTTATCATTGGTAACAAGGGGAATGGAAAGAGCGCTTTGGTTGATATTATCGGCCTTTTGAGCAATAGCAGACAGGAAAACAATTTTTCTTTCCTTATAAACAAGAAAGATAATAAAAAATTTCGGCAACGCGGATATTCAGAGAATTTTACGGCGAAGTTAAAGTGGCAGAGCGGTTCAACTATTTCTAAGCAACTGGACGAGGATATTGATGAAAGCCAGCCTGAAGCCGTTCGCTACCTGCCACAAAACTACTTTGAGCAACTAACAAACGAAATAGAGATTCAACAGTTTCGCAGGGAAATAGAGAATGTTGTTTTTTCACATGTTGAAGAAACTGATCGTATGGGGAAGGCAACATTTAAGGATTTGCAGGAGTTTAAAACTCAGCAAAGCAAGCAGGAAACCAGTCTGCTGAAAACTAAACTTCGTGAACTCAACATTGGAATAGTTGATTTAGAAGAACAATCTGATCCTCTATTTAGGAAGAGGCTAGAGGGGGAGCTGAGAGCTAGAGAAGATGAATTGAGTTCGCTGGAGGAAGCCAAGCCTGCTGAGATAAGCAAACCCGATGAAGAATCTGAAGAGCAAAAAGAGTTGACTGAACGGATAGAGCAACTTGAATTGCGCAGAAAGAAATTAGCATCTGAGGAAAGAAAATTTATTGATGAATTAACCCAGAAGAAGGACCTGTTGCAAAAACTAAAAGCACTTTTGCAGAATGTATCATCATTAGAAACGCACATCCAAAGGCAAAGATCTGAACTAAAGATTATCTGTGATGAACTGGGTCTTGATATTGAAAAAATAATTACAAGTAAGATTAATACAAAACCTATTGAGGATCAGATTATTATGGTAGAAGCTAAAATCCAGAAACTTGAAAGTGACAGCAATCTGGATTTTGTGAAAGATGCCCAACCAGAGTTTTTTGAGACTCTACCTGATTTAAAATCCGGGATCACACACCTAGTCGAGGAAATAAATGAATTAAAGGACAAATTAGGAACTCCTCAAAGAAAATATCAAAGCTATTTAGAGAAATTAGCTGTGTGGAATGCCCAAAAGGACGAAATACTTGGTGGTGCGGATGATCCAAAATCAGGAACCACAAGATATTTGAGAGGAAAAATTACATATATTGATCGTGAATTAAGTGAAGAAATTTCCCAAGCACGTGAGAGACGAAAAAAGATTGTTAAAGACATTTTTGAAAGTAAAAAACAAATTCTGAATTTTTATTCCGAGCTTAAACATAGCGTTGAATCCAAACTTGACTCTGTTAAGACTGACGAATTTGCAGTTGAAATTAAAGCGTCTTTTGTAACTGATAACTCGTTTGCTGATGATTTCTTGAAACTTATTAACAAAAAGAAACGTGGTTACTTCCATGGGACAAACGAACCTCAGAACCTTTTAAGGGACTTAGTTGCTGGAGTTGATTGGAACGATTTTGAATCAGTTTACGCATTTTTTGATAGAGTGATTCAGGAAATGTCGTTATATAACGAGGAACCTGTTCTAATACGTGATCAGGTTATGGATAGCAAAAAGTTTTACGATTTTATGTTTTCGTTGGAATACGTGACGGCAAAATATGAGCTCCAATTAGGCGGCAAAAATCTTAATGAACTATCACCAGGAGAAAAGGGATTGTTATTACTCGTTTTTTATCTCCAACTTGATAAGGAAACCATTCCTCTCATAATTGATCAGCCTGAGGATAATTTGGATAATGAGAGTATTTTTAGAGTTCTGTCACAGTGTATAAGAAAAGCTAAGAGGAGCAGGCAAGTTGTTTTAGTAACCCACAATCCTAATCTGGCCGTCGGAGCTGATGCTGAACAGATTATATGCGTCAAATTAGAAAAGGCGGAAAATTACAAATTCAGTTATGAAACAGGCGCGATTGAAAACCCTAGTATCAATCAAAAAATAGTAGATATTTTGGAAGGTTCACAGCCAGCATTTCTTAAAAGGCGTTTAAAATATCAAATATCCTAAAAAAATTATGCCCTCTATATTTGATCATCTTCCCAAATGAGAATTTGCCAGTAGTTTTGGTCAAAAAGTTGGCCATTCTCCGTTGGTGCCACTCTGTACGAACACACTACGGATGGAGAGATACGCTTGGACTCTATCGAGGTACAGAGTTCTCGTATAGTTGCAGCAAACAATAGGAAATCTAAAGGGTCAAGTTGGGTTATTATTCGAAACCCGTATCGAGCTTTCGGTGCCGGCAAGATTCGAAGTGGCCGCACTGTCCATTTTAAGAGGTCCTGTCCGGCAAGTTGAAATTTTAATGCCTCCCAATCATGACGAATTGCTTCGTACTCAAAGGGTATTGGAAAAACATCCGTGTCTCCGAATGTTTCCACATGCGCAAGAGCCCAATCTAGGCTTTGCTCCTGTAAGGTAACCATAAAAATACTGCTATCCGTTAAGAGCGATATACCAAAGTTAGTTGAAACTATCTGTTAGTAATTTAACTTCAAGAATGTTCTGAGGGGAAACTGGCTTCTTAATATAACCATCTTGGTCTATGCGACAAGCTTCGGGATTAACTTCAACATGAAATGAGGAAACTAAAATCTTCCCCCATGGATTCTCGGTAAAAGTATTAACTGTTTTGGGGTCTAATGAGCATCTAACTAATAATGGTTCACCTATTTGGTTTAGTTTCTTGCAGATTGAGCATTTTTTATTGGTGCCGCCCTGTATGAACAAAGGAGGTTGACAAAAGCATATTGGAATTTGTTCACCTCCATAGTGGTTCAGGAGATCCTCTGTAGCCGCATTATGTAAAGGATTTTCGGTAATAATAAAATTAAAAAAAATCATGAAATCTCGGTTACTAGCCTCTTCTTTACAATAGGTGCTATCCCAAGTGCTTTTTAGTTTGGATATCTCCTCATCTGTAAAGAGCTTCCCGTGTTCTTCAAGAAAAGTTTCCCTGATCTCATCACCAGAACGGCACAATAACCCGTACTTAACTATGCTTGTCTTGTTTGCACGAGTATAGTGAATTCCAATAACTCGATTAGACATGCAAAAATCATTTAGTTCCCGAACTAATGGCTGTACCCGACTATGTCTGACTAATTCTTGGGAGTATTCTTCTTGATGGCACAAGTCTCTAATTGATTCAAGCTTATGCTGCTCAGCCTCCGGCAAATGGTTTATGTTATTAAGATCGATATTCATATTTACCTTTGGGTTTCACTCATCGGTTTTCCGACTGTTTTTTGATAGCTTTTGCCAATTCCCGTTGGTTCCAAGGCACAACGGGAATATTATTTTCCTTAATCGCTTTTGGAAGTTGTCTGGGTGGTGTAGAACCTTTGTGCATGGCAACAACTCCTTTACCCATAGCAAGGCTCTCTCTTATTTCCCAATCAACCCACTTGCTGCTGGCTGTCTTTTCGGAAACATAAACAATTGTGACTGAACACTGCCTGATACGTTCCCGGATACGACGTCGAATGTACTCAGCTCTTTCGCTGTTAAAGGGTACTTTAACCGACCAATCATTGAATTCGATATCGGTATTCTCGTTTTTGGCTTGACCGCGCAGCAAGTTAACTTCATTGAGGTCTTCAGAATCAAAGCTTATGAACGCATTTACCTTTCCAGATACCCCTTTTTCTATGGATTTCTTGGCACTCTGCTCAAGTTCTTCTAGGTGTTCTGGGCTTAGACTGCCACCACCTGAGTATTTACCACCCATGATTCCTCCTTTGTCTAGGCATTGTCAATCTCAACACACGCTATACATACCCCGCAGGGTCTATCGCCTCCTGCGTGACAGGAATATGTGTTTTCTAGTCCGCGTGCACGGGCCATAGTCAGCACGTCTGTTTTTGAAAACTCTATTAACGGAGCGATGACATTAATATGTTTTCCCATGGCTGTTTCAATCACTTCTTCACACCTTTCAATGAATTTTTCGTCTTGATCTGGGAAAATATGGTCCGATTGATAAAGCAGACCTATTGCCACGCTATCGGCTTGGACCTTTAAGGCATAGGCTGCTCCGGCCAGCACAAAAAGAAGGTTGCGGCCAGGTAGGAAAGCATCTTCGTTTATTCTCAATCTGGAGTCTGTAATACCGCTCGGAATAATTTCTCCGAAACCTGAGAGGTCCATATAAGTGACCTCTGGCAGACCAAACTGTTCGTGTAGTCGCCTGCATGCCTCCCATTCTTTGGATACTCCAAGCTGCCCATAATCAACGAAAAGGGGAAATAACTCGACACCCTCTTCGTGAGCAAAAAGGCTCATGAGCATGGAGTCGACACCTCCGGATACAAGAGTCACTATCCCCATGTTTTATATTCCTTCCTTGCTACCTTCATAACTAACCACACGGCAAGATCAAACTGCTCTGGAGAATATCCTAAAGATAGGGAATGTTCAACGAAAGAGTTCTCAAGCGTTTCGTATTTGCGTATAGTCGGAATTGACTTCTCAAGAACCGTTGTCAAACCAACCCAATTCATATAGGTCAGAACATGAACATCCAAAACAGCAACGCTGTCGGCGTATCCTATATTGCGAAGAAACAAGCTGGACTGCTTTGGTCCCAATCCTGGGATTTCAGATATCAGGTATTGCCGCATCTCACGGAAATCGACTGTATTATCCAAGAGACTCTTAATTGAACCCCCGGAACCATAAAGTGATTCCGCCGCCTGCCGTATCTGATTTGCTCGAAGCTTATAAAACGGATACTTTCCCGAAAGAGTTGACAGTATGTCAGTTTCATATTGGTCGAAGTTTGATGTGCGGCGTGAGTGGCATAACAAACACATGTCGTCTAGCCGCTCTACCGCAGCACAAGCGGTTTCAAACCTGACCCGGCTCCCCAGAATGCAGGACACAAGTTCTCTCCAAAGATTGTCTTCACTGCAAGTTGGTGAAGAGGTGAATATTAGTTCTTGCTCTTCTAGGACGATACAAATATCTAGAATCGCGTTTTTAATAACCGAAAGCGGAAGTTGGTTTGCGAACGTTTTACCCATTATTGTTTGATTGCATCAACCAATAAAGAAGCCTGGTTTTCGGTTGTATACCGTCGCAGAAACGTTTCTGTATCTTCATTCTTTACAGCGTCATGTAGTTCCTTCATGAACTGTCTGTAGAAATTCAAGTTGTGCATCAAGACTGATTGCTTGTGGGGAAAATTCTCCGGCAGTTCTCGATTTGTTTGATGCCGGAAAAAGTCCCAATGTTGAAAATCGTGCTGATTACCTGTTTCGTGATCTATAACGCTTTTGCACCACTCCAATCCGTCAAAACTGTCTGCCCCGACCATTGAATAAGCAATGATTGAGACGGGGTCTCCCGTACCTAGCAAATGCAGGGGGCAATAAGTTTCCAGATCGTTTAGGGATTTTCGTATTTTTTTTATAGTCCGAATCCGTCCAATTATTCCTTTTCCTAATTCTCGTTCAGGAATCGCCAAAAGCAATGGAGAAAGTTGTTCTGCCACCCTTTTGGCTGAACCAGGCAGAAGTGTGGTTTCCCCGTGTATTATCGGACACACGATCCCATTGGTGTGATTTTGATCTTGAATAACTCTTGCAATCACATCCTCCGCAATTGTCTCTATGGAATCAGGGGGATTGTGATTGTCGTAACAAAAACAAAGATCATTTTTACAGGATTTTACGACTTCATGGAAATTATCTGCCTTCCAAGTTTTGTCTACTTTCCAAAACCCCTCGTAATTACCGCTATCCATCAGTATTACTGCCCCGTGTTTTTTGCTCTTATCAAGTGCGGTTTTTATGCGCTTTCGGTCTTGGTAAGTGCAGTTCGCAACATCATATGCCGAAATAAGAAAGAGCGAGTGTGCGGAAAAACCGAGAAGCTCTATATGATCAGTTGGTGTCATGTCGGTTTTTACTACACTTGAAACTGACGGGAAGAAGCACGGCAACGGCAGCACCGTTTCTGCAACGCGTAGTTCAGTTTTTCGATTTTCTGGCATTGTTATTCTCTTGTTTGCCAGCGAGATAATGTTTTCTAGTCGGCTTGTTTCTGGATTCTCAGATGTTGTTCCCAGTTTTTGTGCTCTTTGCTGATCAATGCTTCAATTCGTTCTACGAACACTGGAAAAGTTCCACTTTTTGCATAGAAACCAGTTTTAGTTCTAAACATGTATTTTTCACACTTCAGCGATTCTGCCGTTGTCCTGTATTCAATCCAATTCTTACGAAACTGGCAAATTGAAATAATCCCTGTTGCTATAGTTGCGAGTGCACCCAATATTCCTATGGCAAGCCGTATCCATATGCTTTCAAAAACTATGGATAGTATTGAAACCACTGGCACAGCCGCGGACATTACCAAAACAATGATTTGTAAAAGGTAAAAGTATCTTTTGTTAAGGGTACTTTTGCAGTCGTACCAATTGATTTGCTGTTCAACTCGATCCTTGAGATATTCTTCCGGCGTCATTTTCGTGGTTTTAATTGAGGAATGTTAATAGGACTATAATTCAGTTATTAGACAATTTCACTTCAACCATCTCAATGAAGTTTTTTGTAAGGACCGATATGCTGGGTGATTCAGAAAGCCGAGATTTGGATCTTTGGTCCCTAAGTTCTTCTTAACCATCTCCAATCTACTTTTACTGTGCGACTGGAAGCCCGTTGTAAACCTGACCCATGGCAAGTAAGTTCACCAATTCCACCATTATCCAACTAGGCCTTCGAGAGATGTTTTTTAAGAAGTATTCAATGTTTTCACCCATTGGTGAATTCTTCTTACCGTAGTATTGTACTATAGAGAATACTTATATTATACAGTATCTTGAAAGATACACTAATTTTTCTACCCCTCAGTGAAGTAGTGTGGGGCCAACTTAGAAATTGGAGGAGATACATTGCCAGTATTCATTAGTTACAACAAGGCCGACAGAGATTTCGCTGAGAATTTGGCACTTAATCTAGTTCAAGCAAAGCAGAATGTTTGGATCGATAAATGGGAACTCAATGCGGGTGACTCTTTGATCTCCAAGATCGAAGAAGCTTTGGGAGATGCGAACGCGATACTAGTTTTGCTATCTAAGGACTCTGTTGAATCTGAATGGTGCAAAAAGGAGTTGCGTGCCGGATTGATACGAGAATTAGAAGAAAAGTCGGTTTTACTAATCCCCATCATACTTGATGATTGTGAAATTCCTTTACTTCTCAAGGAAAAATCTTGTATTGATTTTCGTGAGGATATAGATGGAAGTTTCAACTTTCTGCTACGGTCTTTGTCGCGAATCTCGAATCCAGCGCAAGCAAGAGCTGAAATCTCCAATTTTTACACTGATTGGGCCATTGAAGTCGCTAGTTATGGTGATGAACTGGGAATTGAATGGACTTTTGTCAATCATGGAAAAAGTTTTCGGTATGTAGTACTGATTCAAGTGATTTATTGGCCAACTGGAAACATGCAGACGCTTTTCTCGGAATTGCCAACCGATATAGACCGGTTTGTTTTTGCATCCAATTCCATGAATCTCTTTTTAGATGACGAACCTGAAATTTCATTCTTAATCACCTCATCTCAACTTTTACGGAGAGAGCAAGTTTTTGTAGATGAATTTCATGGGGAGTCTGTTAACATCACAATTACTGTTCGTCGTTTGGGTGAAGATAATGGCATGGATACTATAGTTCGTGTAGAAGACAATCTACGTCTCGCGGTCAATCACACTCTTGGAGCTGTGAGACAATCGACAACATAATAAGGTTTGTAAGAGGATTATATGGATGTGCTAAAGAATGCGACCCTACCAATTTCGTTCCCTATATTTTGTCTTCTTACTCTAGATGATTAAGGATTACTATGTATGACATATAAATATGATGTCGCCTTATCATTTGCGGGTGAAAATAGAAATTTCGCTGAAGCTATAGCCACCGCATTACAAGCGGAAAAAGTCGAAGTTTTTTATGATGAATTCAATCCCGCTAATCTATGGGGAGAAGATCTATCGGTTAAATTGAGAGAAATATATTTCACTGATAGTCGGTACTGCATAATAATTCTTTCAGATTATTATCTAGAGAAAGTGTGGACTGTATGGGAGCTTAGAAACGCTATGGAGAAAAGCATTCAAGAAAAAGGAGAAGCATATATACTTCCAGTTCGTCTTGATGGTTTTTCCGGCGATGTTCCAGGACTTCCTAACACTATCGTATATGTTTCTGCAGAAAGTACGGAACCTGAAAAGATTGTGGACCTTTTCCTCCAGAAGATCGGAAGAAAGAAACAAGATGAGGGGCGAAAGCTGAACAAATCAAATTTCTCAAAGTCCTATATACCCAAGCTTAGGAGATCGTTTTCCGATCAAGAAAAGAAAAAGTTTCTTAGGGAATCTTTTGAGCATATAGTCTTCGCCATTGGTGAATTTGTGCGTGAAACTAAAAATGAATACCCGACCTTTGAATTTGAAGTCGAAAAGATAACAACAAGGAAAGTGCTGTTCACTCTTTACAATGAAGGAAATATATTGACTAGCCTGAAAATATGGATAAACGGTCAAATGTGGGGAGATGAAATTTGGATGCTACATGGGACCCATATAGATGTGAGTGAAGATAAATCAACAAACGAAATAATTTCTGTGGAAGAACACGAAGGAGAGCTTAAATTAAATTCCATGGGAATGCTAGCTTTTACAAATAATGTAGATTTCATGTCTCCGCAAGAGACAGCAGAATACATCTGGGAAGCTATCTGTTCTGAATTTTCATATTAAATTGAGTTGAGTATATAAATCCAGTACTTTTCTAACTTTAACGTCAAAAAAGACAGTTCCAAGAATTCCCAATGATCGACATTCAACCTCTGCATCTTACCTTCGCAAATCTACTCAACGGGCGTTTATTTAATATCCCAGATTATCAGCGTGCATACAGTTGGACTTCGCGTGAACGAAAAGACCTGTTTGAAGATATAAATAATCTTCAAGGTGAGAATGCGAGCCATTTTATGGCAGTTATTGTTTGTCTTCGGAAGAAGAAGATAACACTTGGTACTCATGAGTTCCATAAACTGGATATAGTGGATGGTCAACAACGTCTGACGACCTTGATCATTTTATTAAACGCAATAAGACTGGCGCTCAATTGCGAGGATGCCGGTGAAGAATTAACCGCTCGAGAACTTAAAGAGCTATTGGTTAAAGTCGGTGGTGACAATCTCCTTCTACTTCAAACAAACCATGATACAAGCCATCATTTTGCAGATTTCATTCGTTACGGTAAAAGTGAAGATCCTGAAAAAGGCAAAACGCTAGCGGACCGAGAACTTCTCGCAGCAATAGCAGACTGTAAAAAGTTCGTTAAAGATTGGGTAGAAAATGGCCATGAATTGACTCTCTTAGTTGGACACATCAAAAATCGACTATCTTTTATTTTGCACGAAATATCAGATGAGAAAACTGTTTATACAGTTTTTGAAGTACTCAACAGTCGCGGAATGGAGGTGTCTTGGCTGGATCGTCTCAAGAGTATCCTTATGGGTGCTGCATATACGCTGGAAGATGCAGATAGCGAACAATTAATAAAAGATTTACGTATTATTTGGAGTGATATTTACTCCACAGTTGGTCTAACTCAAGGGCTGAGTACGGAGGCACTGCGCTTTGCTGCAACACTTCGTGCGTCAACGCCACAAAATCGTCCAATGAGTGAGCAAGCTGCCGTGGACGAATTTCGATCAGCAGCACATGATGCAAGGGAGATAAGGGATGTTGCCCGGTGGCTTCTACAAGTAACAAAAGCATGTGATGCCGTTGTATCAAAACACCGACTGAATGCTGTTACCCGAATTTCACAGGCACGTTTGCTGGCTGTTGCAATACACCTCTGCGAAAGAGTGACAAAAAAAGATCAAGCCCGCTTATTGTCTATCTGGGAAAAGGTTTCGTTTAGAATTTACGGTATGCTTCGCCACGATGCGCGAACACGCGTGGGTGAGTATGCTAGGCTTGCAAGGAAAATAGTCCGGGAAAACCTTACTGTAGATGAAATATTCAACGAAATTCGGTCAATTGGAAATGATTTCCCAATTGAAGATGCGGTAAAAGCCTTGCGAAACGCAAACTGTTATGAGGGATGGCAAGAGGAATTGAGATATTTTATGTTCAGATATGAAGAGTATCTAACGAAGCAAAAGGGCAACAAATTTAAAAATGAACAGTGGGAGAAAATTTGGTCAGTAAGCCCCTCTAAATCAATTGAGCATATCTATCCACAAAATACCGCACCCGATCATGTTAAACATAGATTGGGAAACCTTCTGCTCCTGCCACCAAGTCTAAATTCTAGGTTGGGCGGCATGCCCTCAAAAAAGAAATTTGAAAAATATAGAGAAACTGGACTTCTCATCGCAGTTGAAGTGGCATCAAATAAACGCTGGTCAATTAAAGCCATTAGACTTAGAGAGCGTAAGATTTTGGAATGGGCTTCTCGTGAATGGGATTCTACCGAAGAGTGACTGACCTCCAGACAAATCCGACTTCCGCCAGATTTACGGCAACTGTCTTTTCCATCCCACGGGGGTTTATCTGAACAGATAAAAATAAACCGGAATCAGGCTAAAAATTTACGCGGCACCACTCCAAGGGCCTAAATAAATTCCTCCGCATCATATGGATCAGCGGACAGTGGCGTGTTTTTCATCAGAGTTGTTCCAGATAATCCTCGAGAAAAGAGGCACTAAAATAGTCTTGCGCCAGTAGTGATATTTTTTCCCTTGCGGTTAAACTGCTTCCTCGAATCCGGGTTTCCGCTTTGGGTCTGGCGTAATGCTTTGAGCATTTGAGGCCCGATTCTCAACTGCAAGGACAACGCGGTTGCTCTGCGTTGCAATTCCCCCGTGGCCCCGCTCCGCCGCGTTTTGCACGGATAATGGAAGAAGATCCTCAAATTTCGGAAGAAGAAGCTGAAGACCGGGAATGGATCGAGTCGCTTGAATACGTGATCGAGAATTCCGGTCGCGAGAGGGCAGCCGAACTGCTCAAAAAGCTCCGGATATACTCCCAGAAAAAAGGCGTAGAGCTTCCCTACGCCGCGAACACCCCCTACGTGAACACCATCGCCCTTGAGGACCAGCCGCCTTACCCCGGCAACTACGAAATAGAGCGCAACATAAGAAGCATAATAAGGTGGAACGCCATGGCCATGGTCGTGCGCGCAAACAGGATCAGTGACGGAATCGGTGGACACATCTCTACATACGCATCCGCCGCAACGCTCTACGAGATAGGTTTCCACCATTTCTTCAGGGCGGGAGACGAGGGCCGGGAAGGGGACATGATCTACTTCCAGGGGCATGCCTCGCCGGGCATATACGCAAGGGCGTTTCTCGAAGGCACGGTCTCTATCGAGCAGATGCGCAATTTCAGGAGGGAGCTCGGCGGAGACGGCCTCTCCTCCTATCCACACCCCTGGCTCATGCCGGACTTCTGGGAGTTCCCGACGGTCTCGATGGGACTTTCTCCCCTAATGGCGATTTACCAGGCCCGTTTCAACAGGTACCTAGAGGACAGGGACCTTAAGCCCTGCACCGACGCCAAGGTGTGGGCCTTTATCGGGGACGGGGAAACCGACGAGCCCGAGACCCTGGGGGCCATCACCCTCGCGTCTAGGGAAAAGCTCGACAACCTGATATTCGTGATCAACTGCAACCTCCAGCGCCTTGACGGTCCGGTGAGGGGAAACGGCAAGATAATACAGGAGCTTGAGAGGATCTTCAGGGGGGCGGGGTGGAACGTGATAAAGGTTGTATGGGGAGGAACATGGGATCCGATCCTGGCGCAGGATAAAGACGGCTTTCTGGTCGAGAGGATGGAAGCGGCCCTTGACGGGGATTACCAGAGGTACACCATTTCTCCCGGGAAATACATAAGGGAGCATTTTTTCGGCACCCGCCCTGAAATCCTGAAGATGGTCGAGAACCACACGGACGAGGAACTTGAAAAGCTCGCAAGAGGAGGCCACGACTCAGAAAAGGTCTACGCCGCCTACAAGGCCGCGGTTGAGAACACCGGTTCTCCCACGGTGATTCTCGCAAAGACCATAAAGGGTTACGGTCTCGGAGAAGCGGGGGAGGGAAAGAACATAACCCACCAGCAGAAAAAACTTAACGAAGAGGAACTCAAGCGCTTCCGGTCCCGGTTCTACATACCGATTACGGACCAGGAAATAAGAAGAGCTCCCTTCTACAGGCCCGCTCCCGACAGCCCGGAGATGAAATATCTCCGCGAAAGAAGAGAGGCCCTCGGCGGAACCATCCCGAAGCGGACCGTACGGGCAAAGCCCCTTGAGAAGATCCCGGAGCGAGTGTTCGAGGAGTTTAAAAAGGCCTCAGATTCCAAGAGGAAAGTAGCCACGACCATGGTGATCGTCCACATGCTCTCAAGGCTAATGCGGGACAGGGATATAGGAGATCTGATAGTCCCCATAGTCCCCGACGAGGCGAGAACTTTCGGAATGGAGGCGCTTTTCCGCCAGGTGGGCATCTATTCAAGCGTGGGACAGCTCTACGAACCCGTTGACGCGGATACCCTTCTTTACTACAAGGAGGCAAAGGACGGGCAGATACTCGAAGAAGGCATAACAGAGGCGGGCAGCATGTCCTCCTTCATAGCGGCCGGCACGGCCTACTCGACACACGGCATAAACACCATTCCCTTTTTCATCTATTACTCGATGTTCGGCTTTCAGAGAATAGGGGACCTTATCTGGGCCGCCGCCGACATGAAATGCAGGGGTTTCATGGTGGGAGGCACGGCGGGGCGTACCACCCTTGCTGGCGAAGGTCTTCAGCACCAGGACGGAAACAGCCATCATTTCGCCTACGCCTATCCGAACCTAAAGGCCTACGATCCGGCTTTCTCCTACGAGATCGCCGTGATAGTGCGCGACGGGATAAAGAGGATGTACCAGGACGGGGAGGAGATATTCTACTACATAACGGTGATGAACGAGCGCTACGTGCAGCCCGCCATGCCGGAGGGGGTCGAGGAAGGTATAATAAAAGGGATGTACAGGTTCGCGTCTTCTTCGCTCAAGGACTCGGGGAAAAAGGTCCATCTTTTCGGAAGCGGTGCCATCATGAACGAGGTTCTTTGGGCGAGAGAGGTTCTTGAGAGCGGCTACGGCGTCCCGACCGACGTCTGGAGCATCACGAGCTACAAGGAGCTTTACCAGGATGCGAAGGAGGCGGAAAGATGGAACCGCCTCAATCCCGGAGAGAAGAGAAGAAAAAGCTACATTTCAGAGAGCATGGAAGGGGAAGACGGGGTTTTCATTGCCGCGACCGACTATCTTAAGAGCCTTCCCGATTCGATTTCTTCCTATTTCCCCAAGCCCCTTGTCTCTCTCGGCACCGACGGGTTCGGGAGAAGCGACACCCGGGAGGCGCTTCGCGACTTCTTCGAGGTCGACTACCGTCACATCGCGATTGCGGCGCTCCATGAGCTTGCGAGGGGAGGCAGGATTGATGAGGTAGCCGTCGACGAGGCCATAAGCGAATTTGGAATCGACCGGGGGAAGCCCAACCCCGCGGTCACGTGACGAGGAAAATAAGTTGATAGAATTCAGGCTTCCCGAACTTGGAGAAGGGATAGAATCCGGGCAGGTGATAGAGGTTTTCGTTTCGCCCGGAGACAGGGTCACGCTCGAGCAGCCCCTGCTTGAGGTGGAAACGGACAAGGCCGCCGTCGAGATTCCTTCCCCGGCCGACGGAACAATTGTCGATGTGTGCGTAAGCGCCGGGGATACGGTGGAAATAAGCCAGGTGCTCGTGAGAATGAACGGGGACGATGAAGGCAAGGAACCCCCAGAAGATGTCCCCGTGGCCGCAGAAGAGGAAAAACCCGTCGCGGCGCAGTCGCCCCTTCCCGAAAAAGAACCCGAAGAGGAAAAGAAACAGACCTCACCACCCAAAAGCGCGCCCGCGGACGATATCGCCCCTCCTGGACCTCTCGCAGTGGCGGCGGCACCTTCTGTGAGACGTCTTGCGAGGGAGCTCGGCGTAGAGCTTTCATCCGTTTCGGGAACTGGTCCCCGCGGGAGGATACTCGAAAAGGACGTAAAGGTTCACGCCAAGGCCATAATAAGGTCTGCTTTCCCCGCCCAGCCGGTGGCGCCTCCGGAACCCGAACTTCCGGATTTTTCAAGATGGGGAGAAACGGTTACCGAGAGTTTCTCGACCGTGAGGAAGCTTACGGCCGAGCGCCTTTCCCAAGCGTGGATGGCCCCGCACGTAACGCAGTTTGACAAGGCGGACGCCACCCAGCTTGAGGCTCTCAGGAAACTTAACAGGGACAAGGTGGCGGAAGCCGGGGGGAACCTTACCGTAACCGCGATTCTGGTAAAGGCCCTTTCCTGGGCACTTTCTGAGTTCCCGAAATTTAATTCAAGCATACATATGGGCAGCCGCACGATCGTTTACAAAAAATACATAAACATCGGGGTTGCGGTGGATACGGAAAGAGGACTTCTTGTTCCGGTGATAAGGGATGTCGACCAAAAAGACATAACGCAGATATCGGTCGAGTTAACGGAGATCTCTTCTGCGGCGAGGGAGAAAAAGCTCTCTGCCGACAGGCTCCAGGGAGGAAGCTTCACCATAACCAACCTCGGGGGAATAGGGGGGACCTTCTTTACCCCGATTCTCAATCCGCCCGAAATCGCCATACTGGGAGTCTCAAGGTCCTCCTTTGAGCCTGTGTATGTTGATGGGGAGTTTACGCCGAGGTTCATGCTCCCGCTTTCGCTTTCTTACGATCACAGGATTATAGACGGGGCGGAGGCGGCCAGGTTCCTCAGGTGGCTCTGCGAGATGCTTGAGCGTTCTCCCGAGAGCATATTCGAAGGGGTGTAGCGGGCGATGGAGAGAGTGGTAACGGAAGTAGTGGTAATAGGAGCGGGCCCCGGGGGCTATCCCGCGGCGTTTGCGCTTGCCGACAAGGGAAAGAAAGTAACGCTTATAGATCCTGAGCTAAACCCCGGAGGAGTCTGTCTCTACAGGGGGTGCATACCTTCAAAGGCACTTCTTCACGCGGCAAAAGTAGCCGAGGAGGCAAGGGACGCGGCGGATTTCGGCCTTAGCTACGGGGAACCGGAGATTGACCCCGAGAAGCTTTTTTCGTGGAAAGACGAGGTGGTCTCAAAGCTAACGGGCGGGCTTCGCACGCTTGTTAGGGCGAGAAAAGTAAATTACCTGCGGGGAAGGGCGTCTTTTACCTCTTCCGGCACCCTTCGCGTCGTAACGGCCTCCGGCGAGGAGCGGGAAGTAGTGTTCGAAAACGCCGTTATCTCCACGGGTTCTGTCTCGAGGAGAATCCCGGGAGTGGATTTCAGTTCCCCGAACGTGGTCGATTCAGACGGCGCTTTGTCCCTGGGAGAGATTCCGAAGAGCCTGCTCGTGGTTGGCGGAGGCTACATAGGCCTTGAGCTTGGAACGTTTTTCTCTTCTCTCGGCACCGAGGTCACCGTTGTCGAGATGCTTCCCGGGATCGTCCAGGGGGTTGACAGGGATCTTGCGGCGGTCCTTAAAAAGAGGCTCGACCGGAAATTCCGCTCCATAATGCTTGAGACAAAGCTGATTTCTATCAATGAGTTAGACAACGAAGTTCAAGTTTCATTTGAAGCCGACGGGAAAAGCTTCCACGAGAAATACGAAAAGGTCCTGATCTCGGTCGGAAGAGTGCCGAACACGGAAGGTCTCGGCCTTGATAACACCCGGGTCGAGGTGGACGGGAAGGGCTTTATAGAAACGGATTCACAGAGAAGAACCGCCGATCCGGCGATTTTTGCCATTGGGGATGTTGCCGGGGAACCCATGCTTGCCCACAAGGCGACGTATGAAGCCAAGATCGTGGCGGAGGTTATAACCGGAGCCAAGACCCAGTACGACCCAAGAGCCGTTCCGGCGGTAATTTTTACCGACCCCGAAATCGCCTGGTGCGGGGTTACCGAAAGCGAGGCCAAGGAGTCGGGGATGGAAGTGAATGTGTCTAAGTTTCCATGGGCGGCATCGGGAAGGGCCCTTACGCTTAACAGGACCGATGGCCTGACGAAGCTCATAACCGATAAGGGGACCGGGAGGGTGATCGGCGTCGGAATTGTCGGACCGCAGGCGGGGGAGTTAATATCGGAATCCGTACTGGCAATTGAAATGGGCGCGACTGCTGAGGATATAGCTTTTTCAATACATCCTCATCCGACTCTCACCGAGACCATTATGGAGGCGGCAGAAGGCATATACGGGGCAAGCACCCACATTATGAAAAGGCGTCCGAGAAAGAAGTCACGGTAGGTATGGCACAGAAAAGCGCCCCGACATTGTCAATCCTGGAATGCAGGAAAGACGCCGCGGCAGGGCTCCTAGTGCGAACCAGGGGCATATGAACAGACCTTTTTCATGAAAGCTTCGAGAAGGCGGGCGCGTATTCGATGCGCGTTCCCTCGAATCCTCTTCCCGCAAGAGCCAGTCCCATCAGGTAAGGTCCGGCATATCGGCATGACATACCCTCCACGGTCTTTTGGCTGAATCCAAAACGCTGGTAATAGGGCGGGTCGCCAAGTACTACGACCGCCGTCCAGCCATCATCCCTTGCCCGTTTGAGCCCGTTCTCGATTAGGGTAGCGGCAATTCCCCGGCGGCGTCTGCTTTCCGTAACTGCAACTGGACCCAGAGCCAACGCGCCGGATGGCGCGAGCAGTTTGGAGAAAAGGGCCTGGCCGATGACTTTCCCACCTTCTACGGCGACTAAGGAGAACACCACATCGCCGTCTTCCCGCAACTGTCGCACGAGCCCCGCTTCAGAAGGAGAAGGGAAGGCCTCAAGCAGAAGTTCTTCAATTCCTTCCCGGTCGCTGTCCGTTTCAAGCCGTATGAGGAAATCGGTCATCTTCGGTCATCTGAGGTTCTTTCAGTCTTGAATGGCATATGTGCGCTCCGGAAAGATTAAAGGGTCTGAAAGAAATGGCTGGATTAGGTTTATGCTTTGTTCTCTATTAAAGAGTATATCTTTGTATACATCCTCTGAATCTGAATGTCTAATTATGATGCTAGGGTTGCAATGCAAAAAGTAGTTTCAACAATATCTCGTCGTCTTATAGCGAAAAGCGATTATATACCATCCGGGCAGGTAAATATATAATCCCCTTTAGTTCTTATTGACAATGCGGGGAGAAGATGTAGAATTCAACCTTCATTTTTAAACCCTGGAGGATTTTTATGGGCCTTAGAACGAAATCGGCGCAGAAAAAGCATCGCCAGAATCTTAAAAGACGGGAGAGAAACAGGTTCGTAACGTCCACTCTTAAAACCAAGATCAAGCGTTACTCGGAAGTTGTTGAGAACGAGGATATCGAACAATCCCAGACTCTTCTCAAGGAACTGGTTTCCCTCACCGACAAGGCCGCCACGAAAGGGGTTATTCACAAGAAAAAAGCCTCAAGATACGTATCGAGGTTCTCAAAGAAGCTTTCAGATCTTAGCCAGAGCGCTGGTTCCTAGGTTTCCTGCGAGCAGATCCCCAGCAGAAGTTTCTCAAGAAGTATGTAATTGTTCCCGGAACTGTTTTTGATTCCGAAGTCCGTTTCCTCTATAAGCCCAAGTATCCTGCCAAGATCGTTTTCCCTGAAGTTGCGCACGCTTTTTTTAAGGTAAAAGACGGCCCCTCGGGATGTCTTGATGGCTTTGGCGATCCCTTCGTCCGATTTTCCTTCCCGAAGAAACTGCGAGACCTTGAATATCTGGCGGAATCTCCAGGCTATCATGTAGAGTATGGACAGGGGGTCTTCCCTGTTTTTCTCAAGTTCCCTGAGTATTCTTAGAGATCCTTTTAGATCCCTGTTTGAAAGTGCTGTTGAAAGAGAAAATACGTTCTCAGTACTCTGTTTTTCCATAAGCTCCCTTAAATCCTCCTCGCCTATGGCTTTTTCCCCTTTACGGTAAAGGGATATTTTCTCAAGTTCATTCCTGATGAGGTTCATATCTTCGCCGAGCATGGTTTTTATGAACCCGACGGCTCCCGGGGCGAGAACCACCCCGAGTTTCTCAGCGAGGCGTCTTATCTCCCGGTCAACATTGCTGCCGCTGTCAAGGTCAACGAGCCTGATGCTCTTTGCGGGTTTGCTTTTACCCTTCCGGGACCCCTGGGAGAGCAGAACCAGCACGGAGAAAGAAGCTGGAGAGGCGGAATATTCGTTTAGGAGATCAAGATCGTCTTTCCCCAGCCCGTCGTAACCCTTTGCAACGATGAGTTTTTTCTCGTGAAACATGGGCAGGGTCCGCGCGTCCTCAAGTATTTCCGGGAGGGACACGTCGTCCAGGTTTTTGCTCTCAAAAAGCAGCTTCGGGGAAGCGGCCGAGAGGTTTTCTTTAAGTTTTTCGATGAACTCTTCGGCCAGAAGGGGCTGGGAGCTTTTAAGTACTGTGACCGGGTGGGCGCCGGTGTTTTTCTCTCTAGACACGACCTGCTTTTTCTCCTCGGCCGAAGCGGCCCGCGGTTGGAACCTTATCGGCCGTTTATTTCAAGTTGATTGAAGAAATACCCTATTTCGTAGGCGGCCGATTCCGGCGAGTCGGACCCGTGAACTATGTTCTTTTCTATGCCGGAAGCAAAATCCTTCCTTATGGTTCCGGGATCCGCTTCCTCCGGGTTCGTGGCGCCCATGATGGCCCTTACCCTCGAGATGGCATCCTCGCCCTCAAGAACCATTACTACGCACGGTCCGGAGGACATAAAGTCCGTTAAGCTTGAGAAAAAAGGTCTTTCCCTGTGCACATGGTAAAATCCTTCGGCCTGCCTTTTTGAAAGACGTATCATTTTTACGGCGACAACGCTTATTTCCTTCTCTTCGAACCTTCGCAGGACTTCGCCGATCAGGTTCTTCTCGACACCGTCAGGCTTTACTATCGACAATGTTCTTTCCATTTTTTGCCTCCATGCTTATGCGATTGGGAATGAGTGTTTTATTTTTAACTTCAGATCTGTGTTCAGAGCGGGTTTCGCTGATTCAACCGGGGTTCCGTATCGCATCTAGTATTTGTTTTCAAGGCCTTCCACGAGTTTTTTCTTTCTTCTGAAGCTTTTGAGCCTCAAGTAGACCTTGCGCCTGAGGTCCAGAGTCTCAGGCAGGTTGAGCTCCTTGCTTACCACCCTGCACAGTTTTTTCCCTTTAATGTCGGGTTCCCGGCTGATTACGTCGTTTATGAAAGATGTGATCTTTCTTTTTTCGCTGCCCTCTATTCTGTCTAAAAGCTCGCCTCTTTGCGAATCGGTGAGCTTTCTCAGATAAATGATCACCTCGGTCAGGGTAGGCTCATTGTCTCCGGATTCCTTCTGGTCCTTTTCAATAATCGTCCTCATGAATTCGCTTAGGGTTATTCTCTTCGCGCGCGCACGTGAACGCAGATAATTGTAGTGACTTGGGGGAAGTCTCAGACTCACAAGCTTGTCTTTGCGTTCAGAAGCCATAAACTGCTCTTGAGAACCAGGTTCCGGTTACTATGCGGAAGCGCTGCCGGGAAATCCTGCGCCGCTTTCGGAACTAGATTCTAATTATTATGGTATCAAGAATCAAGGGTTTGTTATATAATGTCCGAAGCGGATTTGAAAGAGGGTGATCCAAGGCATACTCCGTCTGCGACGGCTTATAACTACGCTGAAAACAGCAGCTGTGCGCCTCTTCCCACAACGAAACCTCGCTTCAGCGCTTTTGAGGATCTGAACTTCCTTGGGGGATAAAGCTCGAAGCGGCTTTGGTACTATGAGTAAGTTCAGATTATTTTTTATCGAGCCACTCAAGGCGGATGTATTCTCGGCCGGATTCCTTTTCTTTCTCCTGACCCTCCTCTCCGCGGTTCCCCACTCGACCGCGGTCACAATCCGGTTTCTCTACACCGACGCTGCGGGGGTCGGGTTTAACGATCCGACCGAACTGACGCAGGAAGACAAGGATCTGCTCGCCCGCAGCGGCAACAGCGCGAGTACGCTCGGAGAAGCGAGAAGAAACGCCCTTGAGCATGCCGCCAGCTTGCTCGAGGACAAGCTGCCCGGAGCGAATGTCATCCGGGTTGAGACATTTTTCAAATCCTTCAAAGATGAAACCGTGGTCGCGACTACGCGCATGCGGCGGATTCTGAGTTACGGTCCTCGGGAACTGCATCACATAGGGTATCCCCCGGCGCTTGTGGAAAAGATCGCGCAAAGAGAACTCTTGGATGAATCGATTCCTCATTTCATCATGGAGTTCTCCAGGAGTTCAGACTTTTATTACGGTTTTACCGACGAGGCGCCGTCGTTTTCCGTAGATTTTGTCACTCTCGCCATACATGAGATTATTCACGGGCTTGGATTTCATTCTTCTCTGCAGGAGGACGGTTCTTTTCCTCAAGTGACGCTTGATGTGGAGGACGGAACTCGGATCGATATAGAGCAATGGCAAAGGATTTACGATGTGCAGATGTATTCGGAAGCCGACAGCGAATTTGTCGTTAACCTTGAACCGCCGGGCAGAAGGCGGGCCGCTACTTCGGAGACCGGTCTCCTGTGGGATGGGACAGTGCGGCCCAGTCCCAGAAGGGAAAGCTCTTGCAGTTACGGGCAACGCATGGCTGAACTTAAATCCGCCGGCATAGATTCAGACGGCCGCCCGCAACTTCACGCCCCCTCAAGTTTTGACAGGGGTAGCTCCATAACCCATGTTCACACGGATACGGATGACATTATGGAATACCTTTACCCGTTTCCAAGAGATATGGATCTTAGCTTCGGCATGCTAAGGGATATGGGCTGGGAAATCAGTGACGACGGCTTTCCGCCGTCCTGCGTGCCGACTGGAGTGACCGTCACGCCGACTTCGGGGCTTGTTACCACGGAAGACGGCGGGACGGCGACATTTTCGGTGAAGCTTGAATCAGAGCCGATAAGCAGCGTCCTAATCCCCGTGCGCAGCAGCGATCCGGATGAGGGGGTAGCCGATACCCGGGCGCTTGAATTCACGCCCGCTAACTGGACCATGGCGCAGACGGTTACGGTGAGCGGCGTCAATGATGACGGTGAAGAAGACGGGCCGAAGCGCTACGTCATTCTGCTTGAGAGGGCTGAGAGTCGGGACAGGTTCTATCGTGGTTTTAATCCTGCTGACGTTTTGGTCACAAACCGGGATAATGATCCGGAGCCGGATACCACTTTGCCGGATTCCATGCCGCCGCCGGAGAGGGAGACGGGACAGGGTGGCTCGGGATGCGCAATCGCCGCGGAAGAGCAGGTGCGATATACATCTCGAAGCGGGATGCTTGCCCGGTTTTTGCCCGCCGCGCTCCTTGTTTTCGCAATTTTGTGCAGAAGCCTGCGAAGAGAAAAACCCCGCCTCACCCGGGCGGATTTTCTCTCTGATTAAGCGAATTCCCACTGGTGTGGACAACCCTTGTTTCCGTGCTGTATAATGTTGCCCCAAGAGCTTTGGGAAGAAAGAGGAATTAGCGCGAAAAGCTTGACTGTCTTAATCCGTTTTCCCTTCTCTTTTTTAAATCATATCCGCATCTTACAATCATTGGAGGCAACATAAATGGAAAGGTTTGTTATTCCCCACGAGCATGAAATTACCAAAGAGGACAGAAGAAGGCTAAACGGCCACGGTTCCCTGATTCTATGGTTCACAGGACTTCCGAGTTCTGGGAAATCCACTCTTGCCAATGAAATCGAAAAGGAACTTATACAGCGAAACCACCGCACCTACATACTGGACGGAGACAATGTCAGAATGGGTCTCTGCAAGGATCTTGGTTTTTCCGCCGAGGATCGCGAGGAGAATATAAGGAGAATAGGGGAGGTATCGAAGCTTTTCATGGACGCGGGAGTTCTGGTGCTCTCCGCCTTCGTTTCTCCTTACCGCGCAGACCGTGACGCCATAAGGGAGCTTGTGGAGGAAGGGGAGTTCATCGAGGTATTTGTCGACTGCTCGGTCGAGCAGTGCGAGCAGCGGGACGTTAAGGGCCTTTACAAGAAGGCCAGGGAGGGGGTCATAAAGGGATTTACGGGGATTGACGACCCGTACGAGGAACCTTCGAACCCCGAAATCGTGATTGACACGGAGAAACACTCGATCGAGGAGTGCAAACAGCAGATACTCGATTACCTGATCGCGCGCGACGCGGTGAATATAGGATAAGGGGAACCTGGGCGCCGTATCTCCGCGGCCGCTTCATTTATTTGCGGTTATAGATCATAATAGTAAAATTGCGTTAAAGTCTTTCTGAGAAACACAGATGTCTCTTTCAAACGATGAATCGGGGTCTTCTGACTCGATGAGCCCTGCGGAGCTGATCAGCGGCATTGCCGAGAATTCCAAAAAAGCCTCGAGAGTTTTGGCTTCCGCCCCGTCTTCCCAGAAAAACGACTTTCTTCTGCGTTTCGCGGAACTTCTGGTGGGAGAAACCGACAACCTGCTCTCTGAGAACGCAAAGGATGTTTCCGACGCCGAGGAAAAAGGCTTCTCGGCCGCCCTTGTCGACCGCCTGAGGCTTGCCCCCTCGAGGATAAGCGCCCTAGCCGACGGGCTGCGGGAGATAGCTGAACTTCCTGATCCCGTGGGCAAGATATCGGCGAAGTGGGACAGGCCGAACGGAATTTCGGTTGAGAAAAAAAGGATTCCGCTGGGCGTCATAGGAATCATCTACGAGTCAAGACCCGGGGTGACGGCCGACGCCGCGGGACTATGCGTCAAGTCGGGCAATTCCGTAATCCTCCGGGGCGGTTCCGAGACGATAAGATCCAACCTGGCCATTTCCCGGCTTATGGCCGATTCCCTTTCCCGAAGCGGTCTTTCTCCCTACACGGCACAGGTCGTCCCGGTTGCAGACAGGGAGGTCGTGACCGAGATGCTCAAGCTTGAAGACAAAATAGATCTCATTATCCCCAGGGGAGGGGAGGGGCTTATAAGGTTTGTCGCAGAGAACTCGAGGATTCCGGTTCTCAAGCACTACAAGGGCGTCTGCCACGTTTACGTGGATGAGCACGCCGACCTCGCAATGGCCGAAGAAATATGCCGAAACGCGAAGGTCCAGAGACCCGGGGTGTGTAACTCTATGGAGACCATGCTTGTTCACTCCTCGGTAGCGGGCGACTTCCTACCCGCCGCCATAAAAAGGCTTGAAGGAGAAGGAGTCACAATAAAGGGATGCGAGAACACAAGGGAACTTCTTCCCCAGGTGGCCTCGGCCGCCGAAGAGGACTGGTATGAGGAGTATCTTGACCTTGTCCTCAACGTAAGAATCGTTGCGACGATCGATGAGGCGATAGACCATATACAGACTTACGGTTCCATGCACACAGATGCCATAGTTACGGAAGACACTGAAAACTCTGAGAAATTCGTAAAAGAGGTGGATTCCTCCGCAGTCATGGTCAACACGTCGACCAGGTTCAATGACGGTTTCCAGCTGGGTCTTGGTGCCGAGATAGGCATAAGCACCTCCAAACTGCACGCGTTCGGTCCCATGGGGCTTGAGGAACTCACGACTTCTAAGTTCGTGGTAAGGGGAGACGGTCAAGTAAGAAGCTGAATCCCGATTGCGCAAAGACGCAGCGGGGTGCTTGGAAAACAGATGCTTGTTGAGCTCAGGCTTAAGAATTTCGCCATAATAGACGATATTTCCATCAGTTTCGGGGACAACCTTAACATAATCACGGGGGAGACTGGCACGGGGAAATCCCTGATCGTGGATGCGATAAATATAATTCTGGGCGACAGGTTTACCGCCGACCAAGTCAAATCAGGCGAGAAACAGGCATCGATAGAAGCACTTTTCGAAGTTCCGGGGGATCTTGGTATAGGGGAGAAACTTGAGCACTTCGGCATCGCAGACTCAGAAGGGGAACTTGTCATAAAAAGGGTTTTTAACCCGGGCGGAAAGAACAGGATATACATAAACGGTTCGATAGTGACGCTCGGGACGCTTTCGGAAGTGACCGATGGTCTGGTTAACATGTTCGGTCAGCATGAACACCAGGGTCTCCTCAAGAAGAGCAATTATCTAAGTTACTTAGACACTTTTTCTAAACTTGAACATGAAGTCTCTGAATACAAGGCCGCATACGCCGGGCTTGTGCGTCTGGAGAGTGAGCTTGAGGCCCTTAGGAAAAAAGAGCGGGAAGGGGCGGAAAAAGAGGATTATCTCAGGTTCCAGGCAGAGGAGATAAAAAAAGTCTCTCCCGCGCCGAATGAGGACTCAGAGCTTGAAGCGCAGAGAGTGAGGCTTGAGAACTCGGAGAGATTCTCATCTTCTCTCGCCAATGCGACTGGGCTTTTGTATGAAGGAGAGAGTTCGGCCGTGGGTTTTCTGAAGCAGGCCCTCTCGCGTCTTGAGGATGTTTCCGACCTTGATTCCTCTCTCGGGGAGCTTCGCGAGAGAATCGCGGCCGTACTTATAGAAACCGAGGATGTTTTCTATGGCCTCAGCGAGTTTGCGGGGAAAATCGAGCACAATCCCGAAAGACTCGAGGAAGTGCTCTTGAGGCTTGAGGAGATAGGGAGGCTTAAGAGAAAGCACGGGGACTCGATCGAGGAAATAATAAAAAAACAGCAGCAGATAGAATCCGAGCTCGAGGGTCTTGAGAACTCGGCTGAGATGCTGGGGGAAATCGAGCGAAAGAGGAATTCTCTGAGAGAAGAGGTCTCAGCCGTAGCATCCTCTATATCGGCTAAGAGAAAGGCGGGAGCTAAGCGGCTTGAGGACCTTTTCTGCGATCAGGCCGAGTCGGTGGGGCTTAAAAACGCTCGCTTTGAGGTGGGATTTACCGAAAAAGACCTCTCGGGAGACGGCCGAGACAACGTGCAGTTTCTTTTCTCAGCCAACCCTGACCAGCCGTCAAGACCCGTTAACAAGGTTGCCTCTGGAGGGGAGCTCTCAAGAATAATGCTTCTGCTTAAAAGCTTCGTTTCCACGGGCGATGCCGGCTCGATTTTCATCTTCGATGAGGTGGATGCCGGAATAGGGGGAGTCGTGGCCGAGAGCATAGGGGAGAAAATAAGGAATCTCTCCGATGAAAGCCAGGTAGTGTGTATAACGCATCTGCCTCAGGTTGCCAAGTTCGCGAACACCCACCTGCTTGTGGCGAAGGAGTTTGGCGAGGGTGGTACGGATGTCTCGGTGGATGCCCTCAGCGAAGAGGAGAGGGTCTTGGAAATAGGCAGGATGCTTGCCGGAAAAAGTGTTTCCGAAAAAACTTTTGAAGTTGCCCGAGAGCTGATAAAGGGAGCTAGCTGACCGTATTTGCCTGATAAGAACAGAAAACCACGGCGGTGAGAACCGTTGTCCAGAGTCCGTTTTTATCTCCTACGGCCGTCTGCGTTATGTTTCTGCTTTTTACCTTGTGTCCGCTTATCTCCCATATGTCTTTCTGTTCGTCATAGCTTTTATCGGGGTCAAAGGGAGCGTTAAGGGTGGTGGCGAGCATGTAGGCGGCAAGATCCTCTGCGTATTCCCCCGCGAGGGTTTCTTTCTGCCCGTAGCTGTGGTGCTCGGAGATGTATCCGTAGTGTGTCTTGTCCTTCGGGATCGCAAGGCCGGTGGACGCGGCGATGAGCCTGCTGGGCTCGTTCGTGGAATTCTCGCTCATTACCACAAACGCTATTTGCCCGGGGGAGAGCATGGTGAGTCCCTGTTTTCTGCTTACGAGCTGACAGCCCGGGGGAAATATGCTTGAAACCTTGACCAGATTGAACTCTGCGATCCGCGCATTCCTTAAGGCAAGCTCAAAGCTTGAGAGCCTCTCTTTGTGCTTGCCCACGCCCTTTGTGACAAAAGCCTTTGTCGGGGTCAACTCACCACTCCTTGTAAACCTGCATTCAAGTTATATTTACGGGGTGAATTTGTCAAACGAGGACTGACTGGGATGAAATTCGGAGCACATGTTTCAATAGCAGGCGGGATTGAGAATGCTCCGCTGAGGGCGAGGGAGCTTGGATGCGAGTGCTTTCAGATGTTTACCCGCTCCCCAAGGGGCGGCAGGCCCCCTGAGCTTGATGAGGGCCTGCTTGAGGCCTTTTTTCGAAACTGCAGTGAGGTCGCTATAAGCGATTACTATGTTCATACCCCTTATTTCATAAACCTGGCTTCAGGGAAGGAGGATCTCAGGAAAAAAAGCGTGGATCTGGTAAGGGAGGAGCTTGAGAGATCAAGCGCCCTTGGGGTGAAGTACATGATGACTCATATAGGAAGCGCCAAGGAAATGGAAAGAGATGTTGCGATAAGCAATGTGGTCGACTCCCTCTCGATGGTTCTCCGGGGTTATAGCGGCGAAACTCAGCTTCTGCTTGAGAACACCGCGGGCCAGGGGCATACGATAGGAGTGAGCTTTGAGGAGATTTCCCTGATATTGGAGCGCATGGCACATGGGGGTCTCGGGGTTTGTATAGACACGGCCCACATGTTTGCGTCCGGATACGATATAAGGACCTCTGAGGGCGTGAAGGAGCTTGTAGAGTGCATCAACACAGTATTTGCTCCTGGAACCGTAAGGCTTGTTCACGCGAACGATTCCAAGGCCGGATTCAATTCTCATAAGGATCGCCACGAACATCCCGGGCAAGGAGAGATAGGAATCGACTGCTTCAGGTCCATGATCGAGAATCCGTTTTTCGAAAATCTCGACATGATAGTGGAAATGCCTCCTCCCGAAGTGGCAAAAGACGTTGAGTTTCTTAAGAGACTAAGGGACGCAGGTTAGGATGAAAGCGAAAAACCGGCTTCCCCGGTCCGCAAACCGTCTACATAGATATTGTTTTCCTCGTCAATAGCGACCCTTTCGTTCGCGATCAGGTCATGGACCACGAAGGGAAACAGTTTCCATTCGCCCTGTTCTCTGATTTTCTCTTCCATCGCCGCCACGTCCCCCATACCAAAGCCTTCAAGCGATATGTCGGCTGACTGGGCGATCACGGTTCCGAACCTCGTTTCCGGGTCGTTTTCAAGATAGACGGTGCATCTTATATCCTTTTCCCCGTTTTCTAACGCTTGAACGCACGCGATTTTGCCTCTTACGAGGTAATCCTTGGTCGTGTCTCCGGGGTAGAGGTTTACGATCCTGTTCGGGAATCTCTCGGTGAACAGACGGCTAAGCCTTCTCCTGTATCCGGCCAGCACCACGAGGTCGGGCTCAAAAAGCTCTTCGATATGCGAGATTACGGACGAATCGTAAAGAACTCGTCCATCCTCATCTGAGGGGTGTTTTCCCAGGTCGCCAAAAAAGCTCTCGGAATTTATGGAGGAGGTGCTGATTCCGAGCGCTTCTGCTTTTGCGAGAACCGCCGCTCCGGGGCTGTTTGAAAAAACATGCTCTACGGCTCCGTAGTTTTTCCCGCCGTCTTGTTTAAGTTCTGTCTGCCGTGAGTGTATTTTCTCGAAATTCGTCCCTCTCCCCGAGGCAAGCACGAGAATTTTCATCGGGCGGCGGGTACCTGAGTAAAGCGGCGTTATTTGCATTGATTCTCCTATCGTTTAATTTTTATGCGGTTTAACGCAAGGGTAAACGCAGCATGGAGGAAAACAGAAACCTGATCACGAGAATCGTGACGTCCGTAGTGGCCGTACCGATACTTCTCCTTATATTTTACCACGGGGGAGTTTATTATCTCGCTCTCATCTGTCTGATCGGGGCCTTGTGCTCTCTTGAGTTCTTCGCGCTTGCGGGTCCCGATATACGGAAGACGAGAAAGATTTATATCACGGCCATTTCCCTGCTTCTGATCATAAGTGCGTTTTTTGACTTCATGCTCATGAGTCTTTTCTTCACCTTCCTGATATTTCTCTCCATAATTCTCGAATTTCGCAAAAAGGATTTCAGCGACTGTCTGCAGGACCTTGGCATGACCCTTCTGCCGCTTATATATTTCGGCTGGATGCTGGCCCACGGGGTGCTGCTTAGAAATATTTCGAGCAACGCGAGTGGTGGGAGCTACGGGTTCCTCGAAAGGGGTCCCGAGGATGTCGGCTTTTTCCTTGTGGTACTTGCCGTTTCATGCACTTTTCTTAACGACGCCGGGGCGTATTTCTTCGGAAAAAGCTTCGGTAAAAAGAAGCTTGCGCGTCACATAAGCTCTGGCAAGACCGTTGTGGGGCTCATCGGGGGATTCGTTGTTTCAGTCGTAAGCGCCTTTGTGGTGAACATGATATTCAGCAATCCTCTTCCCGCGGTCTGGGTGGTTATTTACGCCATAATAATAGTCGTGGCAGCGGTTGCGGGCGACCTTTTCGAATCCACCATAAAAAGAGGAGCTGGGGTAAAAGACTCGGGTTCTCTGCTCCCGGGACACGGCGGAGTGCTTGACAGGTTCGACAGTCTGATATTCGTTTTCCCCTGCACATATTACACTTCCCTGGTTTTCTACCGGCTCAGTGAGATGGGTATTGCCATATAGGGGGTGAAGATGGAAATATCCGTAGTGGACAGGGAGGAATTTGTTGATGGTCCCGCCATGGAAAATCTGATCCGCCTGATTGAGAAAATACTCCTATATCTTGATCTTTCCGCCCGAAGCGAGCTTTGCGTCTCGCTTGTGAGCGACAGGGACATGAGGGAGCTTAACAGGCAATACAGACAGATTGACGCGACTACGGATGTCCTCTGTTTTCCGCAGAGAAGCGAAGCGACCCCCTATCTTCTGGGCGATATAGTGATATCCTACGAAACGGCCGTCCGTCACTCCCGAAAGCTTGAGATCACCGTTGAAGAGGAACTGCGCCTGCTTTTGGTTCACGCGGTTCTGCACCTGCTCGGATTCGATCACAAGAGGAAAAAGGAAAGAGAGGCGATGCGGGAGAAGGAAAAGGAAGTACTTGACTACCTAGCTGAGGCGGTCTGTCTTGGTACCATGTTCTACGGAGAAGAGAAAACCCGGAAATAAAAGTTCGAAATCCCGAGAATTTATCTGAAAATCCAAGAAAAGGGAGAAAACAATGGCATTAACGCGTAGTTTCAGGGAGATCGTAAAGGAGCGTGCAATGAGAGACCCCGAGTTCCGCGTCGGACTTCTGACCGAAGCGATTGAGTGCGTACTCAATGATGAAATCGACGTGGGGAAAGTATTGCTGCGAGACTACGTTAACGCGACAATCGGTTTTCAGGAACTTGGAATTCTTACGCAAAAAAACCCGAAGAGTCTGATGCGCATGCTCAGTCCGAGAGGAAATCCGAGTCTTAAGAGTATTTCCTCTCTGCTTGCATCTTTAAAAAAACATGAAGGCGTTAAGCTTCACGTGCGAGCCACCAGATAATCGAAATACGTCCGCAGATTCACTATTTGCCATTAAGATGGTTGCGTAGGGCGTGTCGGTCACCCGGGTTCCCCCAGATCTTCCTTAATCTTCTCGATTTCCTTCACGGTGGGGAGATCCTTTATGTTTTTAAGGCCGAATGTCTCAAGAAAAAGGTCAGTTGTCCTGTAGAGAAAAGGTTTTCCCGGAACATCCTTTCTTCCGGATATCTCAATGAACCTTCTCTCGAGGAGCACGCTTACGCTGCTCGAGCAGTCCACTCCTCTTATCTTCTCGACCTCGATTTTCGTAACGGGCTGCTTGTAGGCCACTATCGCCAGCACTTCGAGGGCGGCCTTTGAGAGCCTGAACTTTTTTATTTCCTTGTTAAATTCGACTATGTATTCAGAATATTCGGGGCGGGTTCTGAACTGGTAGCCCCCGGCGATGTTGCTTAGGATGAAACTTCTTCCCATCCCATCCCACTGCTCCTCGAGCTCACTTAGTGCGTCGCTTATTTCCTTTTCCTCGAAGCCCTTTAGCGAATTCGATATTTCTTGAATTGTAAGAGGGGTTTTAGATACGAATATCAAGCATTCTATTATGTTTACAAGAGGGCTTCTGTCGTTCATTTTACTGTTTCAGAATTATTTTTATGGGTTCTTCGAAAGTCGGCTGAAAAACATCCAGAACACCGTCTTTCAGCAGTTCCAGTATCGAGATAAAGGTTACCACGAGTTTCATCCGGTTTTTATCCCCTTCGAAAAGATCCTCGAAGAGAACTTCTTTTTTCCTTCTCATTATCTCAATTACCTGGTTTTTTCTCTCTTCAACCGTGTAGGTTTGCAGACTGAAGAATATATCTTCGGTTTGCGACTTCTTGTTGTCGTTGTATATCCTTGAGAAAGTATCTACCAGGGTCCAGAGATCGAATTTTACAAATTCCGTTTCTTCCGCGGGCTCTCCGAACATTTCCTTGCGGTCATAACCCGCTAGGAAAACGTCTTTTCCGAGGATTTCCATCCCTCCGAGCTCCGCCGCCGCGTCTCTGTACCTCTCATACTCAAGCAGCCGCCTTACAAGCTCCTCCCTGGGATCCTCCTCCTCTTCTTCATCCTCGTCTTTTATTCTGGGAAGAAGCATCCGCGATTTTATGTACCCGAGTTCGGCCGCCATGGACATGTACTCTCCGACGACCTCGAGGTTTACCGCTTTCAGAAAGTCCAGATATTCAAGGTACTGCTCGGTTATATCGGCGATTGGTATGTCGTAGATGTCCACCTCGTTTTTCTTTATGAGGTGGAGCAGCAGGTCGAGGGGCCCGCTGAACATCTCGAGCCGTACGCTGTAGGCTGACTGCTGGTCCTCGGTTTTTCCGTTTTTCTCGGTGATCACTGTGGATTCATAGCCCGGACAAGGATCTCGAGTTCGCTCGGGCTGAAATTACACATTTGTATAAAGATACCCACGGGAACGAATATAAAGTAACCCAAAAATTTTCCGCCGAACAAAAAGAAGGCGAAAAGAATGAATATTCCGTAGGTTTCAAATTTTGCGTACCTGTAAGCGAGACTGTCGGGCAGCAGTCCGTAGAGCACCCGCGAGCCGTCAAGCGGCGGAACCGGGATCATGTTGAAAACGGCAAGCACTATCCCTATGTATATGAACCACACGAGCATCCGCACGGCCACGTCGACCCCGCTTCCCGGAGGTATCGTCGCGAAGTTCTCAAATACCGCCTTTAGAATCACGGCCGCAGCAATCGCCGTCAGAATGTTGGATACGGGGCCAGCAAGGGCGACCAGAAGCATGTCTTTTTTCGGGTTTCTGAAGTTTCTCGGGTCCACGGGAACGGGCTTTGCCCACCCGAAATGCACTATGAAAAGCAGAAGGGTCCCCAGGAGGTCAAGGTGCACGAGGGGATTAAGCGAAAGCCTTCCCTGTCTTTTCGCGGTGTCGTCCCCGAGCCTGTAGGCCACAAGCGCGTGGGCGTACTCGTGTATGGTAAGGGAAAAGAGAATTACGGGGACCAGTATTATGAAAAAACTATAGTTCATATCTATAAGTTTACGCTCTTGGGTGAGATTTTTCGTGTATGCGTTTCAGTCTTTCTTTCTCAACGTAAGTGTATATCTGGGTCGTGGATATGTCTGAATGGCCGAGCATGGCCTGTATCGCCCGCAGGTCGGCTCCCCGCTCGAGCAGATGCGTGGCGAAAGAGTGGCGGAGCACGTGAGGAGTTATGTGGGAGTGGATGCCGGCTGAGAGCGCGTAGTCTTTTATCATGCGCCAGAAGCGCTGACGGCTCATCTTGGAGGCGGTTCTCGAGGTTACGAAAAGATACTCCGAGTTCCTGCCGCGAAGAAGTTTGGGTCTTGAGTCTGAGAGATAGTCCCTTACTTTCCTGATGGCTGCATCACCTATCGGAACTATTCTTTCCTTGCTTCCCTTGCCGAGGGTGATGACGTAGCCGTGGTCAAGGTTGATGCGGTTTAGCTCAAGTGAGATCAGCTCTGATACCCTGACCCCGGTGGCGTAGAGAACCTCGAGCATCGCGCGGTCCCTGAGCGCCTCGTTGGACTTGCCTTTTTCAGGCTCCCGAAGAAGCCTCTCAACTTCGTCAAGGGAGAGAGTGTGGGGAAGGGTCTTCGCTGGCTTGGGAGAGACCGTGTTTCTCAGGGGATCCTCGGTTATGACGTTTTCTGTGAGCAGGAACCTGAAAAACTGCTTCAGGGAAACTATGTTTCTCGCCACGCTTCTGGGGGAGAGCTTTTTTTTCCTCAGGTGGTCGAAAAAAGCGGCTATATCAGGTTCGCTTACCGCGACGGGGTCTGATATTCCCCTTTTGTCGAGGAAAGTCGCGAGGGAGGATATGTCCCTTGAATAGGATTCAATGGTGTTTTTCGAAAGGCCCCTGTTCATCGTGAGGTATACAAGGAACGAATCGAGGTGCTCATCCATTTAATCTTATGTTCCAACCTGCCAGGAGCTTAGGTATTTTTTCTGTTCCGCCGTCAGAGTGTCTATCGTGACTCCCAGGGTCTTAAGCTTTATCCTGGATATCATGCGGTCTATTTTTTCCGGGACGTTGTGAACGTCGTTTGCAAGGGCCTGTGCGTTTTTCACTATGTGCTCGCAGCAAAGGGCCTGGTTGGCGAAGCTCATGTCCATTACGCTTGAAGGATGTCCTTCCGCAGCGGCGAGGTTTATGAGCCTTCCTCCGCCGAGAACGTTTATTCTCCTTCCGTTCTCAAGCGTATATTCTTCAACGTACTCCCTTATGACTCTTTTTGAGGTCGTTATTTCGGCAAGGGCGTCAAGATCGAGTTCCACGTTGAAATGTCCGGAATTGGCCACGATCGCCCCGTCTTTCATCTTTTGGAAATGCTTTTTCCTTATGACGTGTATGTTGCCCGTAACGGTGCAGAAAAAATCTCCCAGAGGGGCAGCCTTCTCCATCGGCATAACCCTGAATCCGTCCATCGTGGCCTCAAGCCCCGCAAGCGGTTCAACCTCGGTTACGATCACGTTCGCTCCCAGTCCCCTGGCTCTCATGGCAAGCCCCTTTCCGCACCATCCATATCCCGCGACTACAAAAGTCGTTCCGGATACGAGCCTGTTGGTGGCCCGGATGATCCCGTCAAGGGTGCTCTGGCCAGTACCGTAGCGGTTATCGAAAAGGTGCTTGGTATCCGCGTTGTTAACGGCGATTATCGGATACCTGAGGACCCCATCATCCGCCATGCTCTTAAGTCTTATTACTCCGGTTGTCGTCTCTTCAGTTCCACCGACCACGTCGTCCATCAGGTCTTCGCCGTCTTTGTGGAGTGTCGATACCAGGTCCGCCCCGTCATCCATGGTTACGTGAGGGCGGGCGGCCAGTACTGCGTTTATGTGCTTGTAATAGGTTTTGGTGTTCTCTCCCTTTATCGCGAAAACGGAGATTTTATGGTTCTTTACGAGATGTGCCGCGACATCGTCTTGGGTGCTGAGCGGGTTTGAAGCGCAGAGGTAGGGCTTTGCTCCTCCGGCCTTAAGCGTGGTCATAAGGTTTCCCGTTTCCGTGGTGACGTGAAGACACGCAGCGACCCTTACTCCTTTAAGTGGCTTTTCCTTTTTGAATCTTTCTTCTATCTGCTTTAGAACGGGCATTTCCTGCGCGGCCCATTCGCTTCTGAGTTTTCCCTCACGGGCAAGCTTTAAGTCTTTTACGTCGTAATCCATTTATTCCTCCGTTGCTTTTTCACCGTCCGCGGCGCGGATGTTTCTTGCTCAGGCCCAGTGCCTTTCTAAGTTTGGCTGCTCTGTCTGTCTTCTCCCACGAGAAAGTTTTTTCCTTTCTCCCGAAATGTCCGTAAGAAGCGGTCTTTTTGTAAATAGGTCTTTTGAGTCTGAGTTGCGAGATTATTCCCTCCGGAGTAAGATCGTCAAAAATCTCCTTTACTGCACCTGAGATCTTCTCTTCCGCCACGACGGCCGTTCCAAAGGTGTCTATCATTACCGAAACCGGGTCCGCGACTCCTATGGCGTAGGCGAGCTGCACTTCGCAGCGCGAGGCCGCGCCGGCCGCGACTATGTTTTTCGCCACGTACCTTGCCATATAGGCCGCGCTTCTGTCGACCTTGGAGGGATCCTTTCCAGAAAACGCCCCGCCGCCGTGTCTTGACCATCCGCCGTAGGTGTCGACTATGATCTTTCTTCCCGTGAGGCCGGTGTCCGCCACGGGACCCCCGGTTACAAATTTCCCCGTGGGGTTTATGTGAATTTTCGTATCTTTCGAAATTAGGTCCTTCATGCAGTGATTTATTACTTCTTGCCTGATTCCATTTTTAAGGTCCGCATACGAGACGTCCTTTGAGTGCTGGGATGATATGACTACCGCGTCCACTCCCACCGGCTCCCCGTTTTCATACCTGAAGGTGACCTGGCTTTTTCCGTCCGGCCTTAAAAACGGCAGAACCCCCTTTTTTCTTACCTCGGAAAGGCGCTTGGCCAGCTTATGGGCATAGAGTATGGGGGAGGGCATGAACTCTTCGGTCTCATCGCACGCGTAGCCGAACATGAGTCCTTGGTCACCAGCCCCTTGCTTGCCCTTGCTCCCTTTTTTGTTGACTCCACGCGCTATGTCAGGGGACTGCCTGTCGATCGTCAGGACAACAGAGCAGGTGTCCGCGTCAAATCCCATCGTGCTGTCGGTATAGCCGATCTCCCTTATCGTGTCTCTTGCAACCTGCCGTACGTCGACCTGGCTTTTTGTCGTTATCTCGGCGGAGATCACCACGAGGCCGGTTGTGATCAGTGTTTCGCATGCGACCCTGCTATCAGGGTCCTGCTCGATCATGGCGTCGAGTATGGCGTCTGATATCTGATCCGCAATCTTGTCCGGATGGCCTTCCGTTACGGATTCTGAGGTGAATATGAAGTTTTTAGGGGGCATTAAGTGACCTCAAAAGTCCAAGTAATATAATTATTCTGGTTTTTCTGTCAACAATCTGTCGCCTTGTGGCTGCGGGTTTACTATCGGGTAAAATACAAGGGAATCCCACTTGAACTCTGCGGAGAAAATTAAATGAAAAAACTCTTGGCTCCTTCAATACTGTCGTGCGACTACCTTCGCCTCGAAGACGAGGTAAATGCCGTCTGCGAGGCGGGCGCCGACCTCATACACGTGGACGTTATGGACGGGCATTTCGTTCCGAACATAAGCATAGGAATACCCGTAGTGGAGGCGATTGCCCGGATGGAGTCACCGCCCCAGATGGATATACATCTGATGATTGATAGTCCCGAGAAATTCACGGAGAAATTCATAGATGCCGGGGCTCCTTACGTGAAGATCGTCACCGTCCAGATGGAGGCCTGCAACCTTCTTTACAGCGCGCTCTCATCCATCAGGTGGAGAGGGGTTATGACGGGGGTGGCTCTTAACCCTGCGACTCCCATCGGCGTGATAGAGGAGAAGCTGATGGAGCTTATAGACGTGATAGTGATAATGACCGTGGAGCCAGGGTTCGGGGGTCAGAAGTTTATTCCCGAGATGCTGTCGAAAATAAGGGATCTCAGGTCTCTTCTTGACGGAATGGATGGAAAGAAACCGCTTATCGAAGCTGACGGCGGGATAAATCTCGAGAATATAGGGGAAGTGGTCGAGGCCGGAGCGGACATAGTGGTGACGGGCTCGGGCATATACAAGACAGAGAACTACGCCGATACGATGTCGGCCATGCGCGAGATTATGGGGTAGTGGGAGACGTTGGGGCTGCGTGTTTTTCCGGGGGAAGATGAAGTCCGAAGAGAGAAACTACATAGCAGACATAGAGCGGTATTTTCTCGGGCTTGCTGGAAAGGGCCTTATGCTCTCGGCCAGGGATTACGGCTTTATAAGGGAGCTTGGTGAAAGATCCGTTTCAAAGGAGATGGTGATTAAGGCCATAGCCTACGGTTTCGAGAAAAAAAGGCAGAGAGGGGCCCGGGATCCAAGAGGGCTTTTCAATATAAGACAGGAGATTGAAGAGTATCTTAAGATCCAGTTGGCAGAACCGGAATCAAGGCAAGTGGAACCGCGAAGCGCCGCTTTTGCCAAAAGCAGTATAATAGAAAATATCCTGAAGAAGCTCGATAAGATCATAATCGAGGAAAAAAGAGAGGATATAAGGGGGAAATACGAGGAACTCAGACGAAAAGTTCGCGAGACGGACAGTCTGGATTCCACCAACGTATACAAAGAGTTCGACTCTTTGTGGCGGGACTTCGTTGAAGATGTTTTCCGAGGTCTTTCCGTCGAGAGACAGAAACAGATAACGGCCGCCGCACGAAACAGACTTCCCAGCGAGGCAAAGCTCTACGACGAGGATGCGAAGGGAAGAACCCTCAATGCCTTTAGAGATGAGATTGTATGTGAAACCCTTGGTATAAATAATGTCTTCACTATGAAGTGATATGGCCACCAGAAAACATATAGCTACCGGTTGCCGAGGATGCTCCGGCAGGGGATACATGATTTCCTCTGAGAACGGTCAGTATGCCCGTGCGCAGATTTGTGACTGCGTTTCCGAATGTAGTAGTTGCGGGGGGTCGGGAACGGTGTTTTTGGAGAACGAAAGGGGTTACAGATATCTTGAGCGCTGCGGACTCTGCGGGATGGTAAGGCTTAAGATCAGAAGGTACAACAACGCGAAAATTCCATCAAAGTACGCAGGCGTCCTGCAGTCAGACGATATAGACCCTCGCGACCCGAGCCAGTATGAAGCGATGACCTACGTGAAGTCGTTTGTCGATAAATACCCGGAGGAAAAAGGCTTTCTGCTCATGGGGGGACCCGGTCTCGCCAAGACGCGCCTTGCCGTAGGGGTTATAGCGGAGCTTACGCTTCAGAAGGCCGTTGAATGCGTGTTTACCGATTTTTTCTTTCTGCTTGGAGATCTGCGGAAGGCCTATTCCGAGGGAATTCCCGAAAACGAGATAATAGGACCGCTTATAGACGCTGAGATCCTGGTGATAGATGAGATGGGAAAAGGCAGAAGTTCCGAATGGGAGCAGAACATCCTCGATCAGCTCATCTCCAAGCGCTATAACTCCTCAAAGAAAACCCTTGTTACAACCAATTACGTGGCTAGGGAGTCTCTGCCCAAAAAATCCAGGAATAAAACGGAAATACTTGAGGACAGGGTGGGGGAGAGAATAGCTTCCAGGCTTTATGAGATGTGCACCCCGCTTTTCATCGAGGGAAGCGACTACAGAAAAAGCTGAATCTCTGCCTGAAATATCACCAGGCTCTGCTAATTCTTCTAGAAATTCCAGTATTTCGAATAAATTCTTCTGATCTCGGAGACGGTATGTTCACAGGTCGTCCGCTTAGGGTCAAAACCCGTATCTGACACCTTAAGATCGAGTATCTCCTCGATGACAGACCGCATGATCAGTCCCATTTCCGCCGTGTTGTAGCCACCTTCGAGCAAAAAGGCGATATTTCCGTGGCAGTGTTCTTCAGCAAGTTGCATAACGAACCTTGTAAGTCTGGCGAACCCCTCGGAGGTAAGCAGCATTCCTCCCAGCGGGTCGACCTGATAGGCGTCAAAGCCCGCAGAGATGAGAATGAATTCCGGGGCGTACTGCTCCGCCACGGGCGCGAGTATCTCCGTAAATATTCTAAGGTAGTCTTCATCGCCAAGCATCGCGGGGCAGGGGACGTTAAGCGTGTATCCGAGCCCGCCCTTATATCCAAGTTCCTTAAGGCTTCCGGTGCCGGGGTAAAACGGGAACTGGTGCACTGAAAAAAAGAGCACTTTGTCCGATTCGTAGAAGATGTGCTGTGTTCCGTTTCCGTGGTGCACGTCCCAGTCTATGATCAGGACTCTTTCAAGACCGCAGTTGGCCAGCAGGTGGGCCGCAGCGACCGCAACGTGATTAAACAGGCAGAACCCCATCGCCCTGTCGTGTTCCGCGTGATGTCCGGGAGGTCGGGCAAGTACGAAGGCCGTGTCGATTTTCTCCGAGAGAATATCGTTTACCGAGCATATAAGTCCCCCGCTGCCGGCGAGCGCCGCGTCAAACGAGACCTCGCACGTCGACGTGTCGGGATCCAGTTGCGAGAATTCCTTTCCAGAAGTGCCTTTAACCATGTCGAAATAGGGCTTGCTGTGAGTGAGGGTGATTTCTTCCTCTGTTGCGGGTCTTGTCTCCATGGGGACCGTTTTCGCGAGAAGACCCGAACTCTCAAGCGCCCCCAGGATGCTCAGAAGCCTTTCCGGACACTCCGGGTGTCCGGGAGGGTTCTGGTGAGCCAGGAAAAGGTCGTTACTTACTATTGAGAGCTTTTTCATTTTCAATTGTCTCTTTAAGATAACCTATGAGGTAGAAGGAGCCACAAACGCAGGCCGCTTCTCCGTAACCGAGAAGTTTTTCATATGCTTCCCATGGATCTTTTACCGTTTCGACCGAGTCGAACCGTCCCTGGGTAAGCGCCAGGATCTTTTCCGTTCCCAGGTACCTTCTTTCCCCGGCAAGTTCCGTTATGATCAGTTTTCCTGAAATGCGAGAAAGTGTTTCGGTGAAACCTCCGATGTCTTTGTTCTCAAGCATCGTTATCAGGAAGTTGAATCTTGTTCCAGGGTGACAAGCCTCAAGTGACTTGACGAGATTCTCACCCGCGGCGACGTTGTGAGCGCCGTCGATTATAACGGGAACTTCCCTGTCCAAATATTCCATTCGCCCCCTTAAGCTGATTTCCGCGAGGGCCTTCCTTACTTTTTCCGGATCTGTTTTGTAGCGGGTGTGCATTGTCAGCAGTTCGGTCGTTGCTACTGATATTGCCGCGTTTTCAATCTGGTACGTGCCTGAAAGGGCGGTTTTAAGCCCCGGGAGGTTCCATTCCGATCCCATGTAATCAAAGCTTAGGTCCTCTTTTGCGCTGTAATTGAACTCCGCTCCGATTCTGTGACATCTCGCCGAGTTTTCCCGGGACCTCTGCTCGACTACGGAGAGGGCCTCGCCCGTGCATCCGGTTACCACAAGCCCGTTTTTCTTAATTATTCCGGCTTTCTCCGTGGCAATTTCCCTCAATGTGTTTCCCAGGTATTCGGTATGGTCAAAAGACACGTTCGTTATAACGCTTGCCAGATGGTCGCATACGTTTGTCGAGTCCCATCTCCCGCCCATTCCCACTTCAAGCACGCCTATATCTATTGATTTACGGTTGAAATAGAGAAATGCGGCCACGGTGAGCAACTCGAAGTAACTGAGCTGCACTTGGAGTTTCGCGCAAGCGGTAAAAACTGTGCCGAGGGTCTTTTCAAGTTCCTCCTTGGAGACTTCCTCTCCGTTCACCTCTATCCTTTCAGTGACGTTGATCAGGTGAGGGGAGGTAAACAGGCCGACTCGGTAACCGGTTGCTTCTAATATTGCCGCGATACAGGCCGCCACGGAGCCCTTGCCATTGGTTCCGGCAACGGTGACGTAATCTTTTTTTCTGTGGGGGGATCCCAGTTCTTCCAGAACCGAGGTGATCCTTTTGAGTCCCGGTTTTACGCTGTCCACCCCTTTGAGGCGGAGTTTATTCAGATTTTCAAACATTTTGGCTTCCCCAACAGGCAGGCCGGAAACTTGAATTGAAGGAATCAGTCTTCAAGTATAACTACGGCAACGGAGTATTCCCCGTCGTGTGATATGGTGGTGTGAATTTTGGTTAGGCCCCTTTGTTCGGCGATTTCTTTTGTGCTTCCCCGAAGGTCTATGAAGGGTTTTCCAAGTTCGTTCCGTTTGACCGTTATGTTATGGAACTTTATACCCCGTCTGAACCCGGTTCCAAGCGCCTTGACAAAAGCCTCCTTAACCGCGTAGTTGGCGGCGTAGCTTATATTTCTGTTTTTACCGTTGCCGCCCTGCGCAAGTTCGTCGTCGGTGAAGATTTTCCGAAGAAATTTCTCTCCCCATTTATCAATAAGGTTCTCTATGCGACTGTTGCGAACCATGTCAATTCCTATGCCTGAAACCATATTTTCGTACCTGTGCTCTGTTATAGTAAGAATCCTATAACAATTGAATCATATCTCTTACGGCTTTTTCCATTCCCGAGAAAACCGCCCGTGAAACTATGCTGTGACCGATGTTAAGTTCCTCAACCCCGTCGATTCTTGAAACCGCCGTCACGTTAACGTAGTTGAGTCCGTGACCGGCTGATACCCTGAGCCGGTGAGAGAGGGCATCCTCCGTCGATTTCCTGATCTTATCAAGCTCCATCATCATTTCGGTTTCGTTAGGGGCGTTTGCGTAACTTCCGGTGTGAAGTTCGACCATGTCGGCGTCCGTCTGCGCGCAGGCCGCTATCTGGTCGGGATCGGGATCTATGAATACGCTTACGAACAGTCCGGAGTCTTTTAGCTTTTCGATACCGGCGGCAATTCTCTGCGTATCCCCGAGCACGTCAAGCCCTCCTTCAGTTGTTATTTCCTGTCTTTTCTCGGGAACTAGGGTTACGACGTCAGGGACTGTCTCTTTTGCAATGTCGATCATTTCATCCGTGACGGCCATTTCCATGTTAAGCTTGGTTTGCACCGTTTGTCTCAGCAGAGAAAGGTCTCTTTCCTGAATGTGCCGGCGGTCTTCCCGCAGGTGAACCACTATTCCGCTCGCTCCGGCAAGTTCGGCCGCCATGGCGGCAGCCACGGGATCCGGCTCACTTCCCATCCTCGCCTGTCTAAGGGTGGCTACGTGGTCAATGTTTACGTTCAGTTTGGTCTTCATCTACGGGTTCCCCGTTCCTATGTTTTCACTTATTACGGAAGATACGCGGGAGGCGATTCTGTTTATCAGGGTTTCGCTCTCTCCCTCCACCATGACGCGCGCGAGCAGTTCAGTTCCGGAATACCTGAGGTTGATTCTTCCTTTATCCCCGAGAATGTCTTCCGACTCCCTGACGAGTTCAACAAGTCCGGGGATCTCTTCAAACGGTTTTTTCTCCCTGATCTCCAAGCTGTTGAGTATTTGCGGGAACATGTCTATTATCCCGGCAAGCTCAGAGAGCGGTTTCCCCTTTTTCTTCATTATGCTAAGAATCTGAAGCGAGGCGAGCAGACCGTCTCCCGTGGTTGAGTGGTCCAGAAAGAGCAGGTGACCCGATTTCTCACCCCCCAGATTTGCCCCCAGCTTTCTCATGGCTTCTACCACGTATCTGTCTCCCACGCGGGTTCTTTCAAGCTTAAGTCCCTTTTTGTTCAGGTAATTCTCAAGGGCCATGTTGCTCATCTGCGTAGCCACCACCGTGTCTGTTGACAGGATTCCTGCTTCCATCATTTCTGATGAGCAGATCGCGAGAACGTGGTCTCCGTCAACCTCGTTTCCGTTTTCATCGCAGAAAACGACCCTGTCGGCGTCTCCGTCAAGGGCTATCCCTATGTCTGAGCCGCTTCGCACGACTTCTTGAGAAAGTATCTCCGGTTTGAGGCTTCCGCAGTCGACGTTTATGTTTGTGCCGTCCGGTTCCGTGCCGATTGTTATTACCTGCGCCCCGAGTTCCTGAAAAATTATGGGCGCGACCTTGTACGCGGCTCCATTGGCGCAGTCGACCACGACTCTCAATCCGTCAAGCGTGAGATCCTTGGGAAAAGTGTTTTTGAGAAACACTATGTAACGTCCGACCGCGTCCTCGATTCTTTTCGCCTTTCCGGTTAGGGGAGGGGGGATTATCCGCTCTCCTCCAAGAACCATGTTTTCTATCTCCATCTCCGTTTCGTCCGGGAGCTTAAAGCCCGTGGAGTCAAATATTTTTATTCCGTTATCGGTATAGGGATTGTGGGACGCGGATATGACCACGCCGGCCGTGGCTCTCATGTTCGAGGTGAGAAAGGCTATCGCCGGAGTGGGCAGGGGGCCCACGAGCAGCACGTCGGCTCCCATGGAGGTTATGCCGGAAGCTATCGCCTGCTCAAATACGTAACCTGAAAGGCGGGTGTCCTTGCCGACTAGTATTTTCACGTTGCCGCCCGTTTTCTCGGACAGATATTTTGTGAGCGCCTTTCCGAGGGCAAGCGATATCTCGGGCGTCATCGGATAGGTGTTGGTAACCCCTCTTATTCCATCGGTTCCAAAAATCTTTCTCTCGGGAAATTCGGATAAAGAATTCATGATTTACGTCTTGGGGGATTCTTCGACAGGGGGCGCTTTGACCCTAACCCTGATAGTTCTCGGAGAGAGGCTCTTAAGTTTCAGCAGGTTCGTTGAACTTGGATATTGCACTTTTACCCTGAGCCTCTTCTGCCTGCTCTCTCCCATCTCTGCACCGTCTATGAAAACTTTGATCTCATTGCTCGTAAGATTATTTATGGTCTTGTACGGACCGTCGAACACCAAAGTGGCCTTGAGTTCTGAGTTCGTGCTGTATTCGAGCTCCCCGAAATTACGGGGGACTATGTCAAGATCTCGAAATTCTTTGGTCAGTATTATCTCTTTTATGTGAACCGTTACGTTAACATGATCGCCTTCGAGAACTTCCATGTATTGCGAGGGCAGCTGGAGCTGCGCCGGCGCCGTGAACTCGGCTTTTTCGCCTTCAAGCTTTATTTTCGCCGTTTCTATGGTCTCTAGTGTTGCAAGCTGTGAAGCGGGTCCTCTTACCTCCACGGATTCCGGGACGACCTTTATGTCTTTTGATATCTCGTAACCGGAATCCAGTTCTCCCAGCACGGGTTTTACCTTGAATTTCTTCGTTACTAGCCTGTCTATGTTGAGGGAAAGTTTCGTAGGTCTCGCCGCGACTATATCGATTCCTCTTGGAACTACCTGCGATGCCGCTCGCTTCAAGTCTATTTTGAGAACGCCCTGTTCTGTTTTCTGCAGGTCAACGGGAATTGATTTGTTCGAGTAGTCAAAGGAAGACAGCAGGTTTCTCGGTCCCCTGAGGGAGAGGTCAACGCTATCGGGTTGCTTGTTTGTAATAATAAGGCTCTCGGGCAGACCGCTTAGGTGCAGCGGAACCCTGAGATCCCTTTCCACGTCGAGCTCGAAGTTGGTAAATGCCCACAGGATTACCGCCAGCGCCACCGCTATTGTCTTTTTGGCAAGACCTTGAAAAAAGGGTTTTTTCTCCATCAGGCTTTTCCCGGTTGGGTTGTTTTTACAATGCTCGGACTCTCGGCGCTCAGTTCAGAAACCAGAGCTGGCCTGAGGAGTTTCTCGTTAGCGATTCTTTTAAGCTCTCCTCCCGCCGCGAGCGAAATTTTTCCCGTCTCCTCGGACACGACTACTATGACGGCGTCAGTCTCGCTGGACAACGCTATGGCGGCCCTGTGCCTTGTTCCGAGTTCCGTTCCAAGCTCAAGATCCGTGCTGATCGGGAAAAAGGATCCGGCTGAAACAATAACGTCGTCTTTGATTATCACTCCCCCGTCGTGAAGGGGGGATGCCGGATTGAAGATGCTTATGATCATCTCGCTTGATAAGCTGGCGTTAATAGGTCTTCCCGGGAACATCCTGAGGCTTTCCTGCCTCTCGATGGCTATGAGTGCCCCCATCTTGTTTGAAGAGAGAAAAGAACATGCGTCCGCAACTTCTTCTATCACCGTCTCGTTCGCACTCTGTTTTGCAAAACTGAAAAGAAGAGGTTTCTTTCCTATGTTCGCAAGACCCCTTCTTATGTCGTCTTGGAAGAGGATGATTACTATCAGTATTACGAAGCCGAGAAAGTGGGTGAGCACCCAGTTAAGCGTGAAAAATCCCCATTTTCTCGAGGCGAAATAGAGAACTACCATTGCCACGAGTCCGACCAGAATCTGCGAGCTTCTGGTTCCCTCTATAGCCTTCAGTATGTAGAAGAATATTATGGCGACGATCAGGATGTCCAGGCTGTCTGAGAAGAATCGAAAGTTCTGTATCGTAGAGTCTGTCATCTGCTAGTTGACCCCATATATGCTTTTTACCGTCCTGATTGCTTGAGTTGTCTCAAGTACATCATGAACTCTTACGATAGAAATGCCTTTGAGCATTGATATTATTACTGAACAAACGGATCCTATCAATCTTTGATCCGCAAGAGGGCTCCCCAGAATTTCCCCTATAAAGGATTTTCGCGAGGTTCCTATGCAGACCGGGAACCCGAGTTCGCAGAAATCCTCAAGCCTTCTTATGATCTCGAGGTTCTGCTCGGTGGTTTTTCCAAACCCGATTCCGGGGTCAATTATTATGTTCTCCCGCGGCACTCCCGCCGCCATGGCCGTTTGGGCTGAATTCGAAAGAGAGTCTGCTATATCGGGAATAAGTGAACTGTAGGAGGTCTTTTTCTGCATGTCCGCAGGTCGGGAGCTTGTGTGGTTTAGTATGATGGCGGCCCCGTTCTCCGATACTTTCTGCGCGATTTGGGGTTCAAATCTAAGTCCGCTTATATCGTTTACCATCGAAGCTCCCCGACTGAGAGCCTCCTCGGCGACGATCGCCTTTGTAGTATCTACCGATATCACGGTGTCAAATTCCCGCGAAGCCGCTTCTATTACGGGTATGACTCTCTCGAGTTCCTCTTCCGTGCTCACTCCCAGCGAACCCGGCTTCGTGGACTCTCCCCCTATATCGATGATATCGGCCCCGTCTTTGACAAGGGAGGCGATTCTGCGGATAGCGCTCCGGGTATCGTCGTACTTTCCGCCGTCATAGAAAGAGTCCGGCGTCACGTTCACGATTCCCATTACGAGGGGTTTTCTGCTCAGATCCAGTTTTTTTGAACCGAGTTTTATAAAATGAGATCCCGACGCGTTCTGATTTGCTTTGTGGACTGAGTGCTTTAGCAAACGGTTCTCACTCCCGGTTATGGTGAAGGCGGCCGAAAGACAGCGGCGCTGTGGGAAAAAGCCACGGGGATCAGACCCTGCTTGTTATATCAAACGGCTTTTTCACTTCCGGTCTGAACTCTTCTCGCATCTTTGACACCAGTTCGTCAAGTTCCGCCGAGTCTATTACCTCTTTTTCAAGAAGCAGGGAAGAGAGTTCATGCAGAATATCGAGATTGTCTTTGAGGAGCCCCAGCACCTCGTTGTAGCTTTCGTTTACGATCTTTCTTGTTTCCTGGTCTATCTGCACCGCGGTATCTTCGCTGTAATCGTTTTTTCTCGAGATTTCCCTGCCAAGAAAAGGCTGTTGCTCTCCCTTGCCGAAAGTTACTGGGCCCACGACTTCACTCATTCCCCATTCGCATACCATTTTTCTAGCTATGTCGGTAACTCTCTCAAGATCGTTGGCCGCACCGCTGGTTCTCTCGGAGAACACCAGTTCTTCCGCGGCCCTGCCTCCCAGAAGCACCTTTATGGTGGAAACGAGATAGCTTCTCGACAGGGTGTACTTGTCTTCGAGGGGCAGCTGCTGGGTTACCCCGAGGGCCATCCCTCTCGGTATGATCGTTACTTTGTGTATGGGATCGGCCTCGGGAGTGAGTTTCGCCACAAGCGCGTGCCCGGCTTCGTGATAGGCGGTAATTTTCCTTTCTTTCTCGCTTATCAGCATGCTTTTTCTCTCAACTCCCATGGTCACCTTGTCTTTTGCGTATTCAAAGTCCTCTATGGAGACCTGCTCCTTGTCGTGGCGGGCCGCGTGAAGAACCGATTCGTTAACCAGGTTCTCAAGATCGGCTCCGGAAAAACCGGGGGTGGATCTCGCGATAACCGAAAGGTCTACGTCCTCGGCTATCGGGGTGTCTTTTGAATGAACGACCAGGATAGCTTCTCTTCCCCTGACGTCGGGCCTCGGAACGACAACTTGGCGGTCGAACCTCCCCGGCCTGAGAAGGGCAGGGTCGAGCACGTCCGGGCGGTTAGTGGCGGCCATGACTATAATTCCCTCGTTTCCTTCGAAGCCGTCCATCTCGACCAGAAGCTGATTAAGGGTCTGCTCCCTTTCGTCGTGGCCTCCTCCGAGTCCTGCTCCCCTGTGTCTTCCCACGGCGTCAAGTTCGTCAACGAATATTATGCAGGGGGCGTTTTTCTTGGCCTGTATGAACAGGTCCCTTACCCTCGAAGCTCCCACTCCGACGAACATCTCCACAAAGTCGCTTCCGCTTATTATGAAAAACGGTACTCCCGCTTCTCCGGCTATGGCTTTTGCCAGAAGGGTTTTTCCCGTTCCCGGGGGACCGACCAGCAGAACCCCCCTGGGTATTCTTCCCCCAAGGCGCGTGAATTTTTCAGGACTTTTGAGGAATTCCACTATTTCGCTCACTTCCTCTTTTGCTTCTTCAACCCCGGCCACGTCCTTGAAGGTGATCTTGTTCTGGCCTTCGCCCAGCATCCTCGCGCGGTTTTTCCCGAAACTCATCGCCTTTGTGCCCCCGGCCTGAACCTGTCTCATGAAAAAGACCATGAGCGCGACCAGTATGAAAAGAGGTCCCCAGTTTATGAGTATCTGGGTAAGCGAACTCTGCTTCCGGTGGGAAAAGCTGAATTCTATGCCGCTTTCCTCAAGCTTGGCAATAAGCATTTCTCCCGCGGGACCCGTGGTCGTGAATCCGCGGTCTGCGGGATCGGCGTTTTTAAGTTCTCCCCTTATTATGTTTTCGCCGAACTCTATCTTCGCTATCCTATCGTTGTCGAGGTGTTCAAGGAACTTGCTGTAGGATACCTCCGAGTAGACGTTTGCGGGGGTGTTCATGAACTGGTATACCGCGAACACTCCGACGAATATCGCCACCCAAAGCACAAGGTTTTTAAAAATATTCGCTGACATGCCTTATTATTCCTCTATCTATGCGCAATCTTCGCGCGGATAAACATATCCAAAAGATAAAATAACACAGTTAAAATTTCATTTCAAACCGATTGTTAATGATACGTTTTATAGCACGTGATTTATCCACATTTTGTAGCGGAACATTTGTCTAGATTTATATTTTCCATAATTATGAAGGCGCCGTGGCTTTACATCAGTTCCCTAGGTCTACGCCCCGTGATACTGATGTAAAGAAAGCGAAAGTGGACAGTTGTATTTGTCATTAACAAGGGTTTGATAAATTTAACCGGATCAGATTTACTATGGTCTGACTCTTGGATTGTCAAAAGTGTTTTAAAGATAGTAAAAAAACACTTTTGAAAAACAAAAAGACTGCCTTAAATTGTAATTCACCCTTAGCTGTGTACGCGAAGAAAATTCAAATTGTCAACTACGGTCCGATTGACCAACTTGATATTATTTTTCCTTTTGAGAATGATGTGCCAAAACCTGTTTTACTGGTAGGCGAGAACGGTTCTGGGAAAAGCATCTTGTTATCTCACCTCGTCAATGGATTGATTTCAGCTAAGAACGTCGTTTATCCAGAAACTCCCGAAGTAGATACAGATAAAGTATACAAAATTCGGAGTAGTTCTTACGTTAAAACGGAAAAAAGTTTCTATTACTCAAGGGTTGCATTTGAAGATGACTTATTTCTTGAAGAATTAAGGTTGCTGCGACCAAAAGAAAAGTATCCAAGTATTCCAGCAGAACTTTTAGAGAAGAATGCTCAAAACGCATGGAATAGTCTGGATTCCAAACAACACGACCATTTCAAATCAAGCTTTCACCTCGAAAACAAACAAAAAATCCAGAATATTTTTTCAAAGAATTGTGTTCTCTATTTTCCTCCAAATCGCTTTGAAGAACCAGCGTGGTTAAATGAGGAAAACTTAAGAGCCAAGGCAAAATATATGGATTTAGAACACTTTGGCGACCATACGACTCGTAAGGTAGTTAACTATTCTCCACTTCACAATAATCAGAATTGGCTGTTTGATTTGGTTTATGACATGGTAGTTTTCGAGACCGAGGTTAAAAAAGCTGAAAGCATCTATAGAATTGTGCTTAAAATATTTACAAGCATAATACGCGGAAGTCCAAATATAAATTTCAGAATAGGCAATAGACTTAACAGAATTGTTTCAATTTGGACTGACCAAAAAAGACTCGTCCCCAATATTTTTCAATTGTCTTCTGGGGAATCTTCTCTACTGAACCTGTTTTTATCTATCCTAAGGGATTTTGATTTGAGCAATGCAGAATTTGCCGGAGCTAAAGATATAAGAGGGGTTGTCATAATTGATGAAGTTGATTTACACCTGCATGCGGTCCATCAATATGAAGTTCTGCCTGAATTAATAAAAATGTTCCCCAAGATTCAATTTGTTGTTACAACACATTCACCGCTTTTTATCCTCGGTATGAAGAAGCTCTTTGGAGAAGACGGTTTTGCTCTGTATAGACTGCCTCAGGGGAAGCAAATCGGGACAGAAGAGTTTAGTGAATTTACAGATGCTTATAACGTTTTTACAGAAACGAGCAGGTTTTTGGATGAGATACAAGAGGCAATTAAGAATGCGCAGAAGCCACAGGTATTTGTTGATGGTGAAACTGACCGAAAATATCTATTAAGAGCTTCTGAATTATTTGGAAGCGAAGAAAAGAAAATACTTGAGAAAATTGAGATACGGGCAGGGGGAGGTAATGGAAACTTAAAGAATGTCTGGAATGGAGTTAAGAAACTCCCACAAAATTTAGTACCCCAAAAAGTAGTGCTTCTATATGATTGTGAAGATGGAATTGGTCTAGAAGAAGAAGGGAACTTTTTTAGGCAGAGCATACCAAAACAGATAGAGCATCCCATACAAAAAGGAATTGAAAATCTGTTTAACAAAACGACTTTGGAGAAAGCAAAAAATCATAAACCTGCTTTCATAGACATTAAACATGAGCATACAGAGACGATACGAGGAAAAGAACAACCTGTTTCTGATGAATGGAAAATTAATCCAGATGAAAAAACCAATTTGTGCAAGTGGTTATGTGATTATGGCACTGTAGAAGATTTCGAGCATTTTCGGCAAATATTTGATATTCTGCGAAAAATATTAGAGTAAACTCCACTAATTCTTGTTGATTAATTGTAAAGAGAATTATACAAAATCCTAATCGTAAAGATCGGTCCCCAGGTACATTTCTCCGCTGTCACAGAAAGTTACCAGTACCTGGCTTCCTTCCTCAAGCTCCTCTGAAATCCCTAGGGCCGCGTAAAGGCAGGCTCCGGAGGATATTCCGACCAGTATGCCTTCCTCAGAAGCAAGCGCTCTGGCGCACTGGCGGGCATTCTCCGTGGAGACCGGATAAATTCTGTCGATTACCCCGGGGTCAAGCTTCTCGGGTATAAACCCGGGCGATATGCCGCAGATGCCGTGGGAACCTTCCTTTCCCTCGGAGAGGGTGGGGCATTCGGCGGGTTCGACCACCACTACGCTTAGCCGGGGATAAATTTTTTTTAGTTCGGAACCCACTCCCATTACCGTTCCTCCGCTTCCGACCCCGCACACAAACGCATCGAGACGGCCCAGCATCTGGTTTTCTATCTCCCTTGCGGTCTCCTCCTGGTGAATAGTGATGTCCGCGGTGTTTTTGAACTGGTTAAAAAAATAGAAGTCGGGGTTTTCGCGCTCAAGTTCCCGGGCTTTTTCTACCGACCCGCGAAGTCCGCGGTCCGCGGCGGTGAGAATCACCTGCCCCTTAAAGGCTTTTATCAGCTGTATTTTGTCTTCCGCCGTGTCCTCGGGCATCACAACGGCGAGATCGTATCCGTTTGTCTTGCAGCAAAGGGCGAGTCCTATCGCGGTGTTGCCGCTTGATGCTTCGATTATGGTCGTTTTTCCGGGCTCTACCAGATTTTCGCGTTCCGCTCGCCTTAGCATGGCGATGCACGCCCTGTCCTTTATGCTGCCCGCGGGGTTTAAGTTCTCAAGCTTCGCCCATATTGTCGAGCGGCTGTTTTTCGGGACGCTTTTGAGCTTTATTGCCGGAGTGTTGCCGATGCAGTCAATCAGGTTTGTCATTTGCGTGCTCTTCGCGCGGCCCTCGCCGCGCCCGGTCAGTCCACGAGAAAAGGAATTATATCTTTTAGTACGCTGCCGTCTTTGCTTTTGATCTCGGCCAGTATCTCTTTTATCTGCTCCCACGTCACGTCTTCTTTTCTCATCTCGTTTTTGAGCTTGAGCAGAAGCACTTTTATTTCCTGGTCCGTAACGTCTTTTATGTATGAGCTGAGGTCGGCCATCGTTTCATTTTCCAAAGAGTGCGTAATTGATTAATTGTCGATTAAGATAACCCAAAAAGATTTTTTAAGGTAACCTTTTTTCAAGTTGATTTCCATCGGAATTATATACTCTCAGCACAGATGAATTTGAATAGAGGGATCAATCTGGCGGGCAAAGACCCGAGCAAATTTCTCCGTTCCCGTTTCTTGATGCCTGCGGTGTTTCTGTCTGCTTGCGTGATCGGGATTATGGCGGTCTACATCTATTTCTCAAAAGATCTCCCCGATCTGCGGGATCTCACGAGATATCAGCCCGTTATTCTAAACGAATTCTACTCGTCCGAAGGGGAGCTCATAGCGCAGTCGGGGCTTGAAAGAAGGGCGCTTGTCAATCTCGAGAGCATACCTTCTTACCTTGTAAACGCCTTTATAGCAGTAGAGGACAGAAGGTTTTACCAGCACAGCGGGGTGGACGCTAAAAGCGTTGTGAGGGCCCTTTATCAGAACCTGGTTACGGGAAGAATCGTTTCCGGGGGGAGCACTATTACGCAGCAGATAACCAAAAACCTCATTCTGGGTCCCCAGAAGGCCTACACCAGAAAGATAAAAGAGGCGATTCTCTCTTACAGGATAGAGAGGAATCTCTCCAAAGACGAAATACTGTATCTCTACCTGAACCACATATACCTTGCCGACGGCGTATACGGAGTCGAGATGGCGAGCCGGAACTACTTCGGAAAATCGGCAAGGGACATAAACATAGCCGAGGCGTGTCTTCTGGCCGGAATCCCGCGAAGGCCGGAGCAGTATTCGCCGAGAACCAATCTCTCAAATGCGCTTAAAAGGCAGAAAACCGTAATAAACATAATGCGGGAGCAGGAATTCATAACCCCCCGCCAGCAGCGCGAGGCTCTGGCCTATAAGATAAAAGTCATTCCGAAACAGGAACCTAGGGGGGAATACATAGCGCCTTATTTTATTGAATACGTAAGGGAGTATCTTGAGAAAAGAGTCGGGCGCAAGGCTTACGAGAAGGGCGGCTACAAGGTTTACACCACGCTTGACATGGATCTCAATCTTGCCGCCTACAGGGCTGTTCGAAGAGGGATACGCAACCTTGAGAAAAGACAGGGCAGAACCAGGTTCACCATCGCCAGGCTCAGAACGGCCGAGAAGATCGAGGAATTTAAAAAGCAGCAGAAAAACCTTGTTCTCCAGAACGGCAAAACCTACAGGGCCGTTGTCACGGTCATAGGAGACATAGACGAGAGAACTTCTTTTGCGACTGTTGAAGTCGGCGGCAAAAAACGAAAATTCAGTTACATAGTCGATTCCGAGCGGTATCTTCCGCCCCCGGAGGGCAGGTACCTTCTTCCCGAGAAGCTGCATATAGGGGATGTCGTGAAGGTAAGGGTGTTTATGAGCGGGGAAAAAGTGGCGGACATAGTTCCCCTGTTTCGCCCACGGGTCCAGGGAGCCTTGCTTTCCATGGACACAAGGGGCAACGTCATTTCGATGGTAGGCGGATATGACTTTGGACTCTCGAAATTCAACCGGGCGACCCAGGCGAAGAGGCAGCCGGGTTCCGCTTTTAAGCCTTTTCTCTACTCGGCGGCTATAGACAAGGGATATACGCAGACAAGCAAGCTTCTTGACGTGCCGATTATCGTGGATGACTGGATTCCCGAGAATTACGATGAGGAATACATGGGATCGATTTTCTTCAGGGAATCTCTTGTTAACTCAAGGAATCTTTCCTCAATAAGGCTGATTATGGACATAGACCCTGAATACGTCGCGGGTTATTCTAGGCACTTCGGGTTTAAATCCAGAATCGGTCCTTATCCGTCGCTTGCTCTGGGAAGTTCCGAGGTGACTCTTCTGGAACTTACTACCGCGTATTCTGTTTTCGCAAATTCAGGAATATACAGACAGCCGAATTTCATACTCAGGATTTATGACAGAAACGGAAGCCTAATCGAGGATAACACGGGAGAGGTATACCTGCGGTATGAGAAGAAACTGAAACAGAAAAAAGAGAAAAAGGGTGGCGATGCGTCGGGGGAATGGGATTACCGGGAACGGGTCTCGCCCGAATCCCAGGAGGGCAGGCTGCAGTTTCTAGGCCTGTTCGCCGAGGAACAGAGGGACTTCCTTACCTCTGAAGAGTTCCGGTTTCTCATCAAGAAAGTACCCATTCATTACTTCGGTGAAGCAGGGGGCTTTGACAGGGTTATAAGTCCCGAGACAGCTTATATAATGACGGACATAATGAAGGCGGTTATCAGCGAGGGAACAGGACTGCTTTCCAATCCGCTTAACTCCAAGGCCAGAATCGCGGGCAAGACCGGTACCACGAATGATTACACGGACGCGTGGTTCATAGGATACAGTCCCATGGTCGTAACCGGGGTGTGGGTCGGCAAGGACGATAACACATCGCTTGGAGACAAGGAGTCCGGTTCTTTGGCCGCTGTCCCGGTCTGGAAAGAGTTTATGAGCAAGGCGCTTGATAAATACAATGACCGCACGGAATTTGAGGTCCCATCCGGTGTAAGGATTATGAACACCCCTCTGGGGAAGATTCCTTACAAGGTCAAAGCAACCATGTCCAAGGATGAAGTGCTCAGCGGGTTAAGAATGATGGTTGGATCTCAGGAAGAGAAGACGGGAGAGTTAGAGGATTACGATTACAAGATAGATTCTCTTTTCAGGGGCGATGAGGAAGATGGCGATGAATGATGGGCGGAAGGTCAGGTAAAAATTAAAACCAGCAGTCTGTAGTTCATTTATTGAACATTATTGTTCTGTTTTTGTATATCAGAATTTCTCTGTTGATGTGAGACCAGATTGCTTTTGAAAGAACCTGCTTCTCCAGATCCTCTCCCTTTCTCACCAAGTCGTCTATGGAATCGTTGTAGTTTACCCGTATTACATCCTGCTCTATTATGGGTCCGGAATCCAGATCCTCGGTTACGTAATGGCTCGTTGCTCCAACGATCTTAACGCCTCTTTTGTAGGCGTTGTGGTAGGGACGCGCTCCGGGAAAGGCGGGAAGGAAGGAATGGTGAATGTTGATTATCCTGTTTTTGTAGTGTGAAACAAAATCCTCGCTAAGTATCTGCATGTACCTGGCAAGCACTATGAAATCCACTTTATAGTCTGCGAGAAGTTCAAGCTGGCTGGCTTCCACTTCCTCTTTCTTATTTTCCACATCGTTGAACACATAATAATCCATGCCGTAGCGGTCAGCAACAGGTTTGAGGTTAAGATGATTGCTTATAATGACGGGAACTTCCACATTCCACTCCCTGACTCTTAACCTGTATATGATATCGGAGAGACAATGTGGGAGTTTTGAGACAAAAACCGCCATGCGCAGCACTTTCCCGGTGAAGAATATGTCGAATTTTATGTCGAATTCTGAAGCTACTTCCTCTTGGAAACGTCCGGAGAATTCCTCTTTGGGAATGGAAAATTTCTCCATTGACCACTTTACACGGACAAAGGTGACCTTTTCGTCTTTGTCCATGCAGTGCTGCATTTCATATATGTTACCGCCATGCCTGGATATGAAGTCGATTATTGCGCGGAGAAGACCCGGGCGGTCGGGAGAATGCGTAAGCAGTACTGCTTGTTCAGAGCTTTCTGGCATGATTAGGACCAACCTCTTGTAATGAAAATGCCATTATACCTTAAAAAACAATATAGTCCTACAAGTTTTTAAAACAGCCCCCTCAACAATCCTCCATCAACCTGGATAGTAGTTCCTGTCATGTAACTTGCTTTCTCAGAAGCGAGAAAGCAGGCTAGGGCGGCCAGTTCTTCAGGGGTTCCTATTCTTTGCAGAGGAATGTCCTTTTCCATCTCCTCTATGGCTTTTTCGTATTCAATGCCCGACTGCGCGGCCCGTTTTTCCGCAAGAGCCTTTATTCTGTCCGTATAGATTCTTCCGGGACAGATGTTGTTCACCAAGATGTTGTATTTTGCGAGTTCGTTTGAAAGGGTTTTCGAGAAGCCTATAAGCCCGGCACGGGAAGTGTTTGAGAGCATCAGCCCATCTATCGGTTGTTTAACGGCTATTGAGGTTATGTTTACTATTCTTCCCCAGTTCTGCTTTTTCATCAGAGGAACTACTTTCTTCGCCATATGAATGCCGCTTAGGAGGTTAAGTTCCAAGGCGTTTTGCCAATCGGGGGACTCAAAATCTTCGAAAAAGCCGAAAGGGGGTCCTCCGGCGTTGTTTATGAGAATATCAATTCCGCCAAGTGTTTTTACCGTGTCTTCTATTACACGGTCGATCTGTTCTTTGCTCGTTACATCGGCCGCGGAGGCAAAGACATCCACCGGAAAACGGGTTCTTATTTCGGAAGCCGTACGCTCTATATCGTCTTCTGAGCGCGAAAATATGGAGAGATTTACTCCTTCATCTGCAAGAGCGGCGGCTATTGCCTTTCCGATTCCCTTGCTGGACGCCGCCACCAAGGCGACTTTTCCCTTTATACCGAGGTCCATAAGCTATTTTTTCTTTTGCTTTGACTTTGCTTTTTTCGTATCGGACTTTATCGAGTCATATGTCTGACTGGAACCTGAAACAGCAGCTTGTTCCGTTGGAAGAACGGGACTCTCGGAAGAAGCGGCAGGAGAGGTGGCTTCTCCTCCAGTATCGTGATCTTTTAACTGCTTGGGTTCTGATACTTTTTTCTTTCCGTAATCGGTTTCATACCAACCCGAGCCTTTCAGATGAAAAGCGGAAACAGAGATGAGTCTTTTAAGTTTTCCTCCGCATTCCTCGCACTTTCTTGCAGGTTTGTCGTTAAAGCCCTGCAGGATCTCGAAGACGCCTTCACACTTTTGGCATTGATATTCGTAAATAGGCATGGCTTATAAAACCCCCATATTTCCAGAAAATCATCCGGACATATGAGAAAAAATCAAGCACAGTGGCAAAATAGGGCGCTTATCAGCTAGCTTCCCGAGATTTGCCCATAGATTTATATAAGTTTACATAATATACATTATCGGACATTGAATATTTTTGTTGAATGGCTCGGGATAGAGGATCATTTAGGGGATATTTAACAATAATCAAAGGCAGTTAGAGATAAAAGCTGATAGGTTTTTTAGACAATTATAACTATTGCTCTTCCTGGGCCATGAACTCCCAATGTGAGGTTAAGCTCTATATCAGCTGTCCTACTCGGTCCGGTTATAAAAGAAATACATGAACACAATTCATCATAACTTTCATAAAATTTCCCCAACCTCTCGAACAGAACGTGGATATTCGCGACAATGTTTTCTCTCTCAAGTATCGCAATATGTACGGGAGGCAGAAGCGAAGTAAGTCTTGGCTGCTTGGGACCTGACAGCAGAACCAGTGTTCCAGTCTCGGCAATAGCGAAATCAACTCCAGTTATCCCTACATCCGTATTCGCAAGATCGTTTTCAGAGGTAAATTCAAGTGATTTCAGGGGGTTCATGTTCCAGAAGGACACCGACTGGGCACCAATCTCGCGGATAAGTTCGTTTATTTTCTCAATCAGTTCCTCTTCTTCCTCGAGTAGATGAACTTCACCGGATACCATATTGAAATTCTCTATAAAATCGTTTTCTAACTTCTTTTGATCAATGGATAACTTGGGATTTAAAAAGACTCCCTCTGCGCTCTCGCTGATCTTTTCTTCTTCTATTAATGTAGAACGTAAGTTCTCTAGTATAAGTGCCTTGGATTCTTTAGAAATCATCTTAATGCTCCGTTTTTGCCATGATATTTCTCTTTCCATCTTGCTCTGAAGGGTTTTTTCGAGAAAGCGGGGAAGTTTTTTTCTCTAGTCCACTTTGAAAAAGGATATGGAAGTCTCTGTAATTCATTGTCTTTTTTGTAGAGACGTTGTAGGAAGATCATCGTTTTCCCCGTAAGATTGTAGTAAAATGGCTTACTGAAGACGAAACTCCAGATCCGAAAGGCAATATTCTCCATAAATGTTGCAGGATCCGGTTTTTTGCTGTTTTTCTCTACCACTTTTTGCCTAAGAGAGAGAAGAACATGGGGAAAATCGATTTTTACCGGGCATACGTCCCTACACGCTCCGCAAAGAGAAGATGCAAACGGCAGGTCTGCGGTTTTTTGTAGATCGTTTAATTGGGGAGTTATCACGGCCCCTATTGGTCCTGAATACACCCATCCGTAGCTATGCCCTCCAACTTGTCTGTATACCGGGCATATATTGATGCAGGCTCCGCATCTTATGCAGTAGAGCGATTCTCTGGTCTCCCTTGATTTTGCTATGTCGCTTCTTCCGTTATCAAGGAAGACTATGTGAAACTGCCGGGGACCGTCGCTCTCCCCTTCCCTCCTCGGGCCTGTTATAAGAGAAACATAGGTGGAGGATTTCTGGCCAGTGGCGCTTCTCGCCAGTAGGCTGAGAAAAATAGAGAGTTGCTCAAACTTAGGGACTATCTTTTCTATTCCCATGATAGCAACGTGTATATCGGGAAACGTGGTTGCTAGTCTGGCGTTACCCTCGTTTTCCACTATCGCTATGGTTCCTGTTTCGGCCACGGCGAAATTAACCCCGGAAATACCCATATCGGCCGAGAGGAACTTCTCTCTCAGTTCTTTTCTTGCTATGTTGGTAAGTTTCTGTGGCTCTTCATATTCAGGCACCCCGAATTTCTCGGAGAAAAGCTTTGAGATGTCTTCTTTGGTCTTGTGGATTGCCGGGGTGATTATGTGAAAAGGATGATCTTCACAAAGCTGCACTATGTACTCCCCGAGGTCTGTTTCCACCGTATTTATCCCGTTTGATATGAGGTGTCTGTTGAGCTCTATCTCCTCGGTGGCCATCGATTTGCTTTTGACGACGTTTCGGACGTTGTTTTCTTTGGCTATATTGACCACTATTGCGGAAGCCTCCTGGGCGTCTTTTGCCCAGTGCACCTTGCCACCCGCCCTCATAACGCTTTTTTCAAGTTCCAGAAGATAGCTGTCTAGGTTTTTGATTACTTCTTCTTTTATCCGCCTGGCTTCGGACCTGAGCTCTTCCCACTCGGAAACCCCGCTTACCGCTTTTTGTCTGGAGGCTCTTGATCTGTCGGTGAAATTTACAAGAGCCCTCTTCAGCTTAGGATCCCCGAGGGCCTTCACAGAGTTTTTCTTGAAATCTATGCGTTCCGTAATCATTTGGGACCCTCAAAAGCGAGAAGCTCGGCCAGATGAAGCACTTTTACGGGCAGTTTTTTCCTGGAAACAAGTCCCCTTATGTTCATAAGACACCCCATGTCGGTTGAAACGACGGCATCCGCACCTGAATTTGTTATTGAGTCTATTTTTTCCTGAAGCATGGACTTTGATACTTCCGGATATTTAATGGAAAAAGTTCCCCCAAAACCGCAGCAGGCGTCCGCCATAGTCATTTCAACCAGTTCAACCTCACTTAGGGACTTGATAAGTTCCCGGGGCTGGGAGCTTATTCCGAGTTCTCGAAGCGCGTGGCATGAATCGTGAAACGTAACCCTACCCCTGTATGCGGAGTCAAAGCTAAGATCTTCTTTCCTCTGGAAAACAAATTCGGAGAACTCATAGATGTTGGATGATATTCTTTCCGCGCGGGACAGAGCTTCGGGGTCGTCGTGGAAAAGTTCCTTGTAATAGTTTTTTACCATGGACACGCAGGAACCTGAGGGACAGACAATTGCTTCATCCGCATCGCCGAAGACATCAAGGAAATGATGAGCGACTTTCTCGGCTTCTTGTCTGTGACCGGAGTTAAACGCAGGCTGTCCGCAGCATGTCTGGTTTTGCGGAAACTCAATTTCCATTCCCATGCCTGAGAGGACTCTCAGCATCGCTTCTCCCACTTCGGGAAAAAAATTGTCTACTAGACAGCTTATGAAAAGATGGATTTTCTTTTTTCTCTCGGATGAGCTCATGTCTATATAAGATAACTCCAACCCGTCGGATTTCTACAATTCGCCATCAGTCTTCCGGCAAATGACCTTGCGTTCTGTGAACGGATCTCTGCTCTACCATGCGGTTTTAATAATGGAAACCCCGGGTAGAGATTTTTGACATCACAAAGGAGTTAATGGACAATCAGAAAGCATGAGCACAATTTTCACACAGATAATAAATCGAGAAATTCCAGCCGATATAGTGTACGAGGACCAGATCTGTCTGGCCTTCAGAGATATAAACCCCCAGGCTCCCGTTCATGTCCTTTTGATACCGAAAAAGGAAATAGTTTCAATGGCGACTGTTGAGACCGAGGATCAGTCGGTCTTGGGCCATCTTATGGTCAAGGCTTCGGAAATAGCTTCGACTCTGGGGCTTAGCGAGGGTGGATATAGGCTTGTCGTGAACACAAACGAGGACGCGGGACAGAGCGTCTTTCATCTGCATATACATATTCTTGGCGGAAGAAAACTCACTTGGCCTCCGGGATAGTTTGGTACTATAGAAACTGTTATGAACTAAAGACCGGCCTAAAGTCCAAGTGCCGAGGCATCCCTTTCACTGAGGAATCTTCCGTTTGACCTTTTCTTCACGGTTTTTCCCCTCTTCCAGGATCGCTCGCATCTTGGTTCTTCCGAAAGATCCACCAATTCCACCTGGATTCCGTCTCCAGCCGAGACTTCGAACCTGCTTACTCCGCAAAGGTCTTCGAGTTCCGGTTCGAACTTCTTTATTTCGTCGTAGAGATCTTCCTTGACCGTTACCGCAAGGGCTACATCAAGGGGATTGTTCATGCCGCCCTCCCCTCGCGCATCCTCAAGGGCTTTGAGGCACAGTTTCCTTATATCCATTACGTCATTCCAGGTTTTGTCAGCCTCGACTTTCTCAACGCTTGGGAACGTTTCGAGGTGTACGTTTACGTCGCCGTCTTTTTTCAGCGATTTATAGGCTTCAAACGAAGTGTGGACCAGAACGGGAGCCAGAAACTTTATGATCCCGTCGGCTACCTGGTACATGACCGTCTGGGAGCGCTTTCTTTTCCTGCTGTCCTTTTTCTCGCAGTAAAGCCTGTCTTTTATGCACGCCAGATAAACGGCGCTCATCTCGTCACAGCAAAAAGAAAAAATAAGGTCGCTTGCTTGCTTGTAGCGAAAACCCGAGTAGGCATCCAAGGCTTCGCTCGCAAATTTGGTAAACTCGCAATGCGCCCAGTGATCAATCGAGTATCTGTCTTCCTCTTCGAACTCAACACTGTCCTCTGCCGGATCAAAATCACTTAAGTTCCCGAGCAGGAACCTTATGGTATTCCTTATCTTTCTGTATTCGTCCGCGGCGACGTCGAAAAACTCCCAGTCGACCTTTATATCGTTTGAGTAGCTAAGCGAACTTACCCACCACCTGCATATGTCCGCCCCGTATTTGCTCAGTATATCTTCGACCTCGATTGCGTTGCCTCCAGATTTGCTCATCTTTCTGCCCCGGGCGTCCACCATAAACCCATGGGTAAAGAGAGCACGGAAAGGAGGCTCTCCGGTTGCTCCTAAAGCTACGAGAAGGGAGGACTGGAACCATCCCCTGTGCTGGTCAGAACCTTCAAGGTACATATCAGCCGGATAACCAAGATCCCTTGCGTTAAGCACGGAGTTCCAGGACGAGCCCGACTCAAACCATACGTCAAAAACATCGCCGCCTTTAAAAAGATCCTTTAAGTCCTGCTTTGATTTGAGCCAGGGAGGAGTTTCGGGATCGTCTTGGGGGTCGTAGTTTTCAAGAAGTTCGTGGGGCTCGGAGAAAAACCACACGTCAGAACCTTTTTCTCTTATTTTCTCGGTAACGGCGAGAACCATTTTCACCGTCATTACCGCCCTTCCCTCTCCGTCCGTAAAGTACGGAAGAGGAAGTCCCCATGATCTTTGTCTTGATATGCACCAGTCCGGTCTTGACTCAAGCATTCCGCCGAGACGGCTTCTTCCCCAGTCGGGATAGAAATCAACATTTTCCCTGACTGCGTCAATGGCGATCTCTCTCAGGGTTTTTCCGGCCTCGCCAAATGGCTTGTCCATGTGTATGAACCACTGGTCTGTTGCCCTGAATATAGTAGGCGTTTTGCTTCGCCAGTCATGCGGATAACTGTGGATATAGGGTTCTGAATGAAAGAGGTTTCCCGAATCGGCGAGTCTCTGGGTTATTATTTCATTGCTTTCCCAGACCCCCCTCCCCTTCAGCCAGTGCGGTACCGTATCGTCAAAAGTACCGTCTTCTCTAACGGGACAGTAAATATCAAGCCCTTCCCTGAGGCCGGTTCTGTAATCCTCATCGCCGTGGCCGGGGGCCGTATGAACACACCCCGTGCCGGTCGAGAAGGTCACGTAATCGGCCGTTACCAAGACCGATTTTCTGTCAATAAAGGGATGAAGGCAAGAGACGCTTCGCTCTGAGAACTCTTCCCCCAGGCAGGAACCGGCTTTTTCGTAATCTTTTTTTCCGGATTTCTCGAAGACTTCTTCGCAAAGAGCTTCGCCGATAATGAGGTTCTGACCATCTGAGAACCTGTAAAGACCGTATCTTCCCTTCGGCGCCACGGCAACGGCAAGATTCGCCGGAAGGGTCCATGGCGTCGTGGTCCATATCATAAGATGGACTTTGTCCATCCGCTCAGCGTTAAGAGACGGGGGAAGTGCCGATAGGTCTTCAATTTCAAACAGCACGTAGATACTTTTATCCTCTCTTTCATGATATTCGAGTTCTGCCTCGGCCAGAGCGGTGCGGTTCTCGATCGACCAGTGAACTGGTTTCAGGTCCCTGTAAACAAGCCCTTTTTCAAGCAGCTGTGAGAATGCCTCTAGAACCCCAGCTTCATAACTGGGGGTCATCGTCAGGTAGGGTCTTTTGTAATCGGCCAGTGTGCCGAGACGAATCATTTGCTTTGACTGTGTTTTTACGTATTTCGCCGCGTATTTACTGCAGTTGCGCCTGATTGAAAGTGCCGGCATGGTGGCCGCGTCTTCTCCAAGCTCCTTCAAGACCTTGTGTTCTATCGGAAGGCCGTGGCAATCCCATCCTGGAACGAATTCCACGTCAAACCCTTCCATTGTTTTCGACCTTACCACGAGATCCTTGAGAACCTTGTTCAGCAGGTGCCCGAGATGAATGGGGCCGTTTGCGTAAGGGGGTCCGTCATGAAAAAGAAATTTTTCGCTGCTGCGGTTTTTTTCGCGGATTTTCGCAAAGAGGTTTTCTTTCTGCCAGGATTTCTGAATGGCAGGTTCTTTTTGCTGCAGATTAGCCTTCATCGGAAAATCCGTTCTAGGAAGGTTAAGGGTGTCTTTGTAGTTTATCTTTTGCTGCATTTTATTTGCTAGAAATGGCTGCGGTTGCGGCTAGGTCTGGGAGTCCGGTATTTTTGGTCAGGCCGTCTCTCACGGATTATCATATGTCGTCGAAGAAAGATTCGAATTCTTCAAGCAGGGCATTTGAAAACTCCACCCATTCTTCCCATTCATCCATGTAGTCCCTTGATTCATCAACTTTTTTCTTGACGATTATTCCGTTGTTGAAGTTTTCCACAAGAAAATACCCGACTTTTTGGAGTTTTTTTTCAAGTATTGAGGAATACTGGTGAAGAATTAGTATTTTCTCTTCTTGAGCTTCCCTGTATTCTGCGATGAAATAGCCGTTATTCTGGGGTGAAGGCATATCCATTGTTACATGCTTGAACATTGTTGGATTTATGTTCTCAGCCTTCATTGATATGTAGAGCTCCATTCTTACCTCCGCCGAAGAAGAATTTTACAATATTTTTCAAATAATTTCTTGGAGTAAGATTCAGTGCTTGTCGATGACGAGCTCAAGGTTACGAGTTGAACTTAAATAAACCTAAAATTTGCTTGTCCCGTGTTTATGTCTTTGGTTTAACCTCCGGTGCCGTAACACGTCATAGCCCAGCGCCAGCAGAATGGGGGTGAACTCAAGCGGGCGCACCCATACCGGCTGCTGGTACGGCCCCATGGTGTAGTCGTTAAGGTTAAGCCCGGTTATATAGCTCGCAAGTACCGCAAGCGATGCCGTCCACGCCCAGGCGGTTGGGAAAACAGCGGCAAAGGGAAGAAGCCACAGCAGGTACCATGGATTGATAACCGTCGATACCGCTAGAAGCGCTCCGTAGAGCAAGTCACCCCGGGGTATCCGCTCGCCGCTTTTACGGTAGTGGATGCCGTAAGATATCCATAAAGCGGCAAACCCAAGGCCGAGCACGAGTTTGCTCTCAACCGTCCCCAGAACAGCTGAGAGGAGGCCGAAGAGCGCGGAATTGAACTCCCACTCCCGGGCAAAAACCGCAAACGATTGCATATCGGTTCCGCCGCTTAAGACAAAAGGCGCATAAAGCCCCAAGAACACGGCCGCCGACAGCATCCAATACCTCGGTGCGGCACGAAGAAGCAGCAGGGGGACAAGAAGTAGCGCGAACACCTTGGTCGCGGCGGCCATTCCAAGGCAAATGGATGCGGTTTTCCATCGGGATTTTCTTGAGAGAACAATCGCTGCCAGAAGAAAGCATACCCCTACTCCGTCGGGATGAGCGGTAAAGGCTATCTCCTTTACGACAAGTGGACACCACGCGTAGAGCATGACATTTCCGGCGGATGTCAGGCGGAAAAGCAGAGCTATGGTCGCAAGGTCAAATACTATGAGAATTGCCTGGAGCGCCGTCACGCTTCCCGGAGATAGGTAATAGCCTAGAAGGAAGACAAACTGGGTCACTGGGGCGTAGATGGTCGCCAACCCGGGGTTGTTTATCTGATCAAGAATCCCCTGAAACAGCTTCGGAACCGCGGGGTCGGCGAAAAAAGCTTCGGGGGCAATACCGTAAGGAGTGCCGGCCGTCGCGAAGCGGTAGCCGTCCCAGAGATACCTGTAGAAGTCATCCTCAAAAAAAGGTCCGCCCAGAAGGCCGCAGAACCTGAATACCGCCGCCCAGAGAAAAATGCGGCCGACCGGGAATCGCTCCCCCCGGCGGGAAATATAAAAATAGAGAAAAAACACCGGAAGCCCCGCGCAAGCCGCTGTAAGAAAGAACAAGGACAAAGCAGGTTCTCCGGGCTGGCGGGCGAAAAAGGCCAGAGCGCAGTAGGCGGCGGCGCACCATAATCCGGTTATGTCAGTCAGGCGGCGAGCAGCGGCCGAAGACCCGGCGTTTCCATTAAGAGCAGGCATCTCGGTTCAGAAATAACGCCAGTTATCTGGAGTCATTGCGTTGTCGGCAATTTTCAGAATTATTGCGTGCCCGATGAAGCTTTCTTTTCAATCTGCGAGATAAACCGGTTCCGCCAGGGGAAACAACAGAACAAGCCATCAAGAGATCTGGGTAACTTTTAATTCTCAAGGGTGGTGTTAGCATTAGGATTAATAATACACAATCCGCTTTTTTATTGTTTGCCCAGATTGCCTAATAGAGAGGACGCAAGGATGATAATCCAAAAAACCGCGAAACACGCAACCGCCGGAGGGGTTTTTGTTTTTATTCTCGTTGTTTCGGCCGTTTTATTTCTTTTTACATCTCCTGCTTCGGCTAAAACCAAGTCGGTTTCGTTCTGGGACGCAGCGAATGAGTCAAACCCGAAAAAGATTGACCACAGTGCCTGGCAACAGCTCCTTGACGGGTATCTGCGGGCTCACAGCGCGGGAATAAACAAGTTTGACTACGCGGCGCTCAAGAAAAACGCCAGGGACGGGGCGAAGCTTGAAAGCTATCTTGACTACCTGCAGAAGATTGACCCCAGGGATTATTCGAGGGCCGAGCAGAAAGCATACTGGATTAACTTCTACAACGCCCTTACGGTGAAAGTTGTTGCGGATGCCTTTCCCGTTAAGTCCATACTCGAAATATGCGAAGATCGAGTTTCCGGTTCGCAATGCTCGGGTCCGTGGAAGGAAGTACGCGCAAAAGTAGCGGGACAGGGTCTCACTCTTGACAACATAGAAAACGACATCCTCCGTCCCATCTGGAAGGACAACCTCATCCACTACGGGGTCAGTTGCGCGAGCTATGGATGTCCGAATCTTCTTCAGGTGGCTTTTACCCGAGAAAACACTCAGAAACTGCTAAACGCCGCGGCGCGGGAGTACGTGAATCACCCACGCGGGGTGAGCTTCATGGAAGACGATCTGATTGTTATCTCGAGCATCTACGATTGGTATTCGGAGGATTTCGGTAAAAGCAAGCAGAACATAATTCGACATCTTGTGAGCTATGCCGATGAGGGTCTGGCAAAAGAACTTCGGAAATTCAAAGGAACGATGGATTATGAATACGACTGGAGTCTTAACTGCCCCTGACTTGAAAGTTTCCTCCCACAGAATTAATTCAATAAATTTCCGTCAGCGAAGAGAACCGCATGAATGCAATCTGCATGGATAGTTCCGACAATCCGTTTCCCGTGGCGTAAAAAAACTCCGGTCATGCCGGACGGAAACCACCTAGTGTCCCGTCCGGCATGCCGGAACTGATTCAAATTGAAGAGAAGTCAGCTTACATCTGCTCTCCAGATCAGTCGCCTCAGAAAGAATAACCGAGAGAAACGGCGAAAATGTTAAATTCTGCTGTGTTGCGACCGGAAATAACCCTCGCGTATGAACCGCTTATGCTCGCGCTGTCACTCACTAGGAAAGTGAGCGTCGAACCGATGGTGTGAATGTCTTCTTCTACCAGCCAGAACCTCTTTCGATTTGGAACACCATCTATGTTAAACCCGGTACCGCCGAGATCAATTCCATCCGTTGCGTTCTCCATCGTGTAGTTAAGGCTTACCCCGAACATGTCCGCAAGAATAAGGCTTCCGGTAACGTTGGCGAAAACAACGTCCGGAATGTCTTTATTGAGCAGACGGTAACCAAGTTCGCCGGATACGGCGAAATTATCAGAGAGAAACCTGCCGACGATTCCCGACACCTCAACTCCGTCTCCCCCGTCGCCGATCGAGTTTATGTAACCCGTGTCGTAGCTTCCGGCCTTTATTCCCCCAAGGCGGACGGCTATGCTCGGGGCCGACTGGGTTACCGCTTCATCAACCAGACGAAGGGTTACGCCGGCTTTCACATCCGTTATGCCGCTTTCATCGTCAGACTCCTTCGGTCCAGTTCCGACTTTTGAAGCCTGGGATCCTCCCACAGCCAGATCAAGGGCCAATGAGTCCATAAGGCCGTACTTGACTTGGACCGTAGCGGTTTTCTGGATAAGGTGGTTACCATCCCCAAGAGCACCCCCATTGGGAGCTGCCTTGCTGCCACTCCAGTATTTTTCAGCGTTCTGGTAAATCAGGGAGAGGGAGACGGAGCCTCCTCCCGGTGCCGGAAGCCAGGCGGAGTTGCCCGCGTTGGCAAGCGGCAGGTAGCCGAAAACCGCAATAAGTCCAGAAATTGCAATCAAACTTAATTTTCTCATAATCATCTCTCCTTTTTTTCTGTATGGAATCAGAGTTTGTAGCGGCGGTTTAGATACTCGCTTACAAGCTCCTTCTCTTCATTGCTGAGGTCCTGCATTTCTCCAAGGCTTTCTTTGAGGTCCATGGCGCTTTCCTTGTTCAGGTCGCCCTTCTGCATTGAACAGGTATCGCAGACAAGCTTGCTGAACGTTATCGCCTTTCCCTTGGCGTAATCGCTTCTGGAACTCGCTCCACTCCCCGCGGAGGCGGAACCGGATGCGAAAGCCGGAACGTTAATGAGCAGCATTGCCACCGCAATAAGAAATAAAACGGTAAAGTATTTCATTAGGTCTTCCTCCTTTTAAAAAGTTGGAAAACAATTGTAACAATTGGTTATAACAAATACAATTATCCAGCTACTGCGAAACCTGACAAAAAGGCGTACTATACTTCCAGACAGATGGCATGCCATTAACGGAAGCATTTAAAAAATGTCTATTTCTGTTATTTTCTTCCCGAGGATGTACTGTGTTTCAGTAAAATAAACCGAAGAAAAACGGAACTTTCGCAAGAGGAGGGGAAAATGAAATTCTTTATAGATTCCGCGAACTTAGAAGAAATCAAAAGTGCCGCGGCTTTCGGAATAGTGGATGGGGTGACAACAAACCCCTCCCTCGTATCCAAGGAGGGAAGCCAAGAGAGTTTCGAGGACCTAGTCAAGGAGATATGCGACATAGTAAAGGGCCCGGTGAGCGCGGAAGTGCTTAGCACGGAGTACTCCGAGATGATCTCGGAAGGCAGAAAGCTGGCGAGCATAGACGAAAATATTGTCGTCAAGCTTCCCATGACCGAAGATGGAGTGAAGGCCACGAAAACCCTCTCAGATGAGGGTATAAATGTTAACGTTACCCTTGTTTTTTCTCCTTCTCAGGCACTTTTAGCCGCAAAAGCGGGAGCCGCTTACGTAAGTCCTTTTGTGGGAAGGCTTGACGATGTTTCGTCAAGCGGAATGGATTTGGTGCTCGATATCTGTGAGATCTACGCACATTACGCCTACGAAACCGAGATACTGGTTGCAAGCGTAAGACATCCCATGCACATAGTAGAAGCGGCTAAGATGGGAGCCGACGTAGCCACTTTCCCTTACAGGGTGTTTACACAGCTGTTCAAGCATCCCCTCACGGACATAGGACTCGAGAGATTTCTTAAGGACTGGGGGAAGAAGTAGATACGGCCCAGGAAGCGCAGACTAAGAACTCTCTGTTGCCTCCAGACCCTTTTATAGGAGATTCAATTAGACCTTGAACTCTAAATCCTAACTCACTGAGATGAAGTAATATTTTGTTATTAATTTCTTTGAGTTTATCTTCATTTTTTACTACCCCTTTCGCTCCAACGTCTTTTCTGCCCACCTCGAACTGAGGCTTTATGAGAGCAATAAGTGTCGCATTATCCGCAAGCACGGAAACGGCAGGTTTAATTATCATTGTAAGTGAAATAAAAGAGACATCGATCGTGACTATTTCGACTTTTTCTCCGACGTCTTCCGCCCGCAGGTACCTGCAGTTTATTTTCTCCCTTACTATTACCCGTTTGTCATTCCTAAGATTCCAGTCAATCTGTCCATGACCTACGTCAAAAGCGTAGACTCTGGATGCCCCGAACTGCAGAAGGCAGTCTGTAAAGCCACCGGTTGAAGCTCCTATATCGAGGGCGATTTTGCCTCCTACATCTATATTGAACTCAGTTATTGCCTTCTCAAGCTTAAGCCCTCCCCTGCTTACGAACCTTCTGGGGTCCTGCTCCACAACCACTTCGGAGTCTTTTTTTACCGCTGTTCCGGGTTTTTCCACCCTTTTCCCGTCTACCGTAACCCGTCCCGACATTATAAGCGCTCGAGCTTGGTTCCCGCTCTGGACCAGATTCTTCTCAACAAGAAGACTGTCAAGCCTTGTTTTATTCTTCTCTTTCACTCAACCAGGCTGCTATTTCTCTTAGAGGGTTTGGGGTTTTTTGAAAACTCTCAAGCTCGGCTATAGCTTGGTTTGTAAGTTCAGAGACCTTGGCCTTTGACGCCTCGACTCCCATAACTGATACGTAGGTATGTTTTTTTGTTCCGGATTCATCTCCCGGCTTCTGAGTGCTTTCCCTGATATCGAGAAGGTCGTCTTTTATCTGGAAGGCGATACCTATTCTCTCTGAATAGGACTTAAGGCTTAGAAGTTCCTCATCTTCCGCTCCCGCGAGCACCGCTCCGCTAAGAACGGATGCCGTGATCATCTTTGCCGTCTTCATTATGTAGGCATTCAAGATTTCGTCAACGGATGGATACTCGCTCCCATCCATTTCAAGGTCAAATGTTTGCCCCAGAACCATTCCCTTTGATCCTGAAGCCTCTGAGATAATGGAAATCACGCGCAATATAAGTTCCGACGATACACCTTCCCCAAGAAGTTTTTCCGTTATCAGATTAAAGGCATCGGTTAAAAGGGCGTCTCCTGCCAACGTGGCCACGGCTTCTCCGAAGACCTTGTGATTTGCCGGTTTCCCTCTTCTGGTATCGTCATCATCCATTGATGGCAAATCATCATGAATTATGGAATAGGTGTGGATCATTTCAATAGCGCAGGCCGCGGGCAAAGCGTTTTTGTAGCTTCCGCATATAAGTTCCGAGGCGGCGAGACACAGAATCGGTCTTAGTCTTTTTCCGCCCGGGTGGATGCTGTAGAGAATTGATTGGTGAAGTTTTGTTTTGACTTCGTCGGGTGGCAGGTATTCCCGCAGGGCATGGTCAACGATCTCTTTTCTTTTGTCGAGATAATCTTTTGTGTCAAAACTCATTTACTGGCTTTCGTCGTCAAAATCCTCAAGATCGAGGGTGCCGTCGTTTTTTTCCACTATAAGACTGATTTTCTTTTTAACGCTTTCAAGGTTTAAATAGCATTCCTTTATAAGGCTTGCTCCCCGCTCGAACTTTTCAATGGATTCATCAAGAGGAAGCTTTCCCGCTTCAAGCGCATCAACGATTTTCTTGATTTCTTCAAGCAGATCCTCAAAGGATTTTATCTCGGAGCTCATCTTCTCTTCACCTCTATATTTCAATCAACTCTTTTTCCGTTTCACTGAGAACATCAGGACTTGTGGAAAGTGGGTCCACGTCGAGAATTGATACAATATCACCCGCCTCAAGGTTAATGCCTTGGTGATAAACCAGCACCTCGTCTGTTCTTGTCCTCTCCACGATAAGTGGAATCAGGTGTTCCGGAAGCAATTTTTCAAAGTCCATTTTATCGATTACTTGAGACCTGAAAACGACGTATTCCTTCTCAAGAATTTTCGAGTATATGTCCATTACGTCAAACTTTTTTCCGAAAGCAAGGGGAACTCTGAATCTTTCCATATCTTCAATCTCGGAAGGAGACGCGTTCTTGTTTAAAAGCGCGCACACGTTACTGACCTTGAAATCTATTCTCACCAACCGGCAGGCAAGAACATTTACGTGATCACTTGTTGTAAGTGATATCAGGGTGTCCGGGGAAGAAATTTCCGTTTTCTCAAGTCCGTCCACAGTCAGACTGTTTCCTTCAACCGCATTAAGTCCCTCTGACTTGGAAAGATCCACTAGCCTTCTATTCGTGTCTATCAGACAGACTTCCTTGCCGGTTCTCTCAAGCAGTCTCGCTAGGAGCCTCGAGAGGTTGTTAGCTCCTACAAGCACCACTTTGTTTCTATTGTCGTTAACTCCCAGGACCCTTGAGACAAAACCTCCCGCACCTCCCTGAAGAAGAACCGAAACGGCTATGGTAAGAAACACAAGTCCTTGGACAATGTTGCCTCCTTCAATTTCATGTTGCTGCAGTTCCAGGGCGATAATAGAAGCTATTGACGCGGCAATTATTCCTCTTGGGGAAACGAAGGAAAGAAACATTTTTTCCCTGATTGAAAGACCGGAACGTATGCAGAGAAGAAATATTTCCACTGGCCGCACCACAAAAAGTAGCCCCAGCACAACCAACAGGCCATAGATGCCTAAATCCTTTATGTAATCGAGTTCCAGACTTGCCGCAAGGAAGATGAAGAGCAGGGAAATTACGAGAATCGTAAGCTTGCCCTTAAATTTCTTCATTTCTTCTTCCTCTGGAATATTCAAGTTTCCGATTATGGCTCCAGAAACGATAGCCGCTACAAGCCCCGCGTCTGCAGTTATCATTTCGGCGAACCCGTAGACAGCGAGCGCAGAGGCAAGCATGAAAAGATCTACGAAATCCTCCATGTAGATATAGAACCTTTTAACCGCGAAAGTCGCCGCATAACCTCCAAGGAAACCCAAAACCCCTCCTACTACAAACTTGTAAGCTACAAGAAGTATCATCCTGCCTATTTCCGCGACATTACCTTGAAGTCCTAGGGCAAAGCCAGAAGCGGCGTTAACGCTCTCAATAAGCACTACTTCAACTACGAAAATGGCTATCAAGGCTCCAATGGGGTCAATCAGCACTCCTTCGTATTCGAGTATGTGCTTTAGGTTAGGTTTGACTTTAAACCTTCTGAGCAGGGGATGAACGACGGTTGGACCCGTTACTATTACCAGAGAGCCGTAGACAAAGGCCATTTCCCAGGAAAGATCGGCAACGAAGTACGCAAGGATCGCTCCGCCTACCATGGTAATCATCGCGCCCACGGTTATAAGCAGCAGTATTATGTTCCCGTGGCTCAGCGCTTCTTCTTTGTTCAGATTAAGCCCCGCTTCGAAAAGGACGATAGCTACGCAGAGCTTTATTATTATTTCAAGCCCTTCTCCGAACTCCGAGGGGTGGACCAGAGATAGAAATTCCGGCCCTACAAGAACCCCGAAAATGAGGAAAAACACGATATTTGGAAACCCTGTCCTGATGGAGAGCATCTGGCCGATTACTCCCAGCACCAAGGCAAGGGATACCATAACGAGCAAAGAGATATCCAACCTTTTTATAGAAGTGGGGGTTCTAAAAAGAACCCATGAAAACAGATTATAACCCGAGCATGGTTAAAAATGAAACATAAATCATCTACATGAAGTGGCCGATTTACATATGAAATGAATAGTCAATACCGGAGCTGTTTTTATGCCTTAAGCAGGTTTTTAGAGGGGAAGAACCTGTATTTCACCAAGGATAGAAACAAGGAAGCTGCTGTTAGGTGTTACTTTCCTGAGAAATATTGGGGGATTATATATCCTGTTGACCGGTGAATTAAAAAGGGGGGCTATGTCTCGGAGACTACGTATGAGTTAATCAGAAAGGAGTTTCCATAAACTTTTCAAAAGCTTGGCACTCTTTGTATGTTTTATTCTGTGCATAGTCTAAAATTCTAGTCAGATAACTTATTTGGTTTTCATCGGAAAGGCGTGAAAGATTTAAGCGTTCAAGTCTAGCAAGAAGCATATCTACTTTCAGGGAGTCCTTAGGGGAAAGGAAAGGAGGATCAAAACCCCCGCTTTGTTCCGCCTGAATAGACTGAGCAGTGAGAGTTTCTATGGCATGCTCCAGTTCGGGGATTGACTGCCTGAATTCCCACTGGTTGGAATCGTGCCGTATCCAGTCCCAGTAATAGAAAAGCAGCCATGTCAGCACTGCGAGAATGCCATAGAAGGAAAAAGAGGTCATGATGCCGTTGTAAAGTCCAAATTCGGTGATGATGTCAACAGGAATGAGGGACCCCCTTGTATGAACTTGAAGAGAGCACCCCAAAGCTTCCAACGCCAAAATAATCCGCAGGATAGTACGTCGCCCTCTTGGCAGTATTGGCCCCAGATTTATAGGGATAGTATAGCTCATAGCTGCGGGAATTATGCTTAATTGCGGAAAGAACCGCAAGAAAAGAATGGTCGGTTAGTGTCGTGTTGGTTTAAAACAACGTTTTGGTAAGTTTCGTAACACCTTCGATAAGCTCAGTTACTTGATCTTTTGAGGGTTCTTTTTTCTTGTCGTGGTCACATAGATTTCTAAGGTCACCGAGATGCTGATTTGATCTCCACTGAGGAGTATTAATTACATTTTCCTTTTTCAGCGCATCATTAAAGTCTGCAATTGTGAGTTTCTTTTTCCTGAATTTGATTTGATGATTTCTGCAGACTTCCGCAAGATGCTTTTCCATCACAACTCCTGCCATTGCACCTCCAGCTCTGAGAAAGCCTTGGTTTACCAATGCCATTGCGGCTTCTAACTCAGAGTCAAATAGATCTGCTTGGACGATTTGTTTAATATCGAAGAGCGAACTCTCGAAACGCTTCTTGATGGCTTTGACCATAGCAAATTGCTGTCTGAACCGAGGGATTGCTGAGTCAATATCAACAACAACAACTTTCTCGTATTCACGGCCGCGAGTTATCTGAAGTCCCACAAGGTAGTCAGATATACGGTAGCTTTCGTAGTCTATCTCCTTGCGTGCCTTTGGCTTCTCATAGTGACCAACGAAATCATCCAGACGGTCTGGAAGTAATTGACGTATAAGTGCCTTTGCTTCTGAATACCAAATTTCGTATTCCTCGGAAAATTTTGGCAACTTGTCTAGGAATTCTGAAGCTCCATCTCCTAGTTTTTTCTTAAGGGCTTTTTCAAGAGCTTTTGGAGCACACTCATACTGCATAGCAAATTCTAGTATTTTTCCAGTTTCTATGAGTTTTTTTAGATCCTTCTTGTACCGTTCTAAGTTTTTCAATGGTAAAGCGCCCTCCCCGAAGATTATTTGGAATAAGGCTATTGTATCAGCTGCTTTCAACCATAGTAGGTAATGGAAATCTTCTTTTTAATGAAGCATTTCGGTTAGTTATGTATATAATTCCCACTTTATCCCGAACCAAGTGATAGACTACAGTTTATCTATACTATTTTTAAAGTGGGGCATAAAGGGGGATTATTCCGCCTTTCTTCCTAAAAAATCCTTTGCTTCCAGCGAGTTACAGAACAGAGGTGGTAGCGGGGGCGGGATTTGAACCCGCGACCTTCGGGTTATGAGCCCGACGAGCTACCAAGCTGCTCCACCCCGCGGCAGAATTTATAAAGTGTCAATTTTAATTAAAGCATTGGTTATGTCAAACTGGGCGCCTCCCGAAGATTTCCCTGTTTTCTAGGGGTTTTTCTTCCCAACCTATATTTGATATCTTTAGCCTTTCCTTGGCCTGACTTACCGATTGAAGCCAAAGGATGGAAGCTTATTCTTCGCTCAAGTACCGCCGGAACAAAAAAGCTGTCAGAGGAAATCATCCTTACCATTGTTCCCGAACCGAACGACGGTTCCCGGCAGGAAAACATCTAGAGCAACTACGACTTAAAAACCAAGCGGGTTTTATGGCGAAAACCCTGCCCGTTCCATAAGATCCTTGGCCATAAATGCTCCTTCAGCGGACGCTTTTTCCGCACTGCACTCCCAGGTGTTCCTTGAGACTGTGTTTTTCTCCATGTCTATGAAAACGGAATTCGCCGATATTTCCCCGAGATGTACCTCCGCACAGCATCCAAGTGGAATTTGACAGTCTCCACCGAAAGTTTTTAGAAAAGAACGCTCGAATATCGCTGCGGTTTCCGTATCTGTATGTGTAATTGCGGATACGAAGTTCCTTGTTTCCACATCATCTTCTCTGAATTCTACGGCTATTATTCCCTGACAGGGTGCCGGAACCATATAGCTCTGCGCAAAGTACTGGGTAATACGCTCGGAAAGTCCAAGCCGTTTGAGTCCTGCTGCAGCAAGAATTATTCCGTCGAGGCCTTCTGAGAGAATTTTTCTGAGCCGGGTATCAACGTTTCCTCGTATGGGAAGAACTTTTAGCTCTGGGAATCTGGAGAGGAGTTGCGCCTTTCTTCTTACGCTTCCGGTCCCCACCCTGCCCTCTCCACCGAGTTGTTCAAGGGTGTTGCCGTCTTTTGAAATAAAAACGTCCCTTGGGTCTTCTCTTTTGAGCGCAGAGCTTATGACGAGTCCGTCCGGAAGAACCGAAGGCATGTCCTTCATGCTGTGAACGGCAATGTCTATTTCGTCCGAGAGAAGGCCCTGCTCTATTTCTTTTACGAAAATCCCTTTGCCACCCATACCGGAGATGTCTTGTTCGGGGTTAATATCGCCCGAGGTCTTTATTTCCTTTATCTCCGTTTCTAGCGAGGGGAAAGCAGCGTGAAGTTCCGTTTCGACAAGGCGGGCTTGGTGCAGAGCAAGTCTGCTACCCCTGGTCCCAATTCTCAGCTTCGTCATAAATATCTGTTGCGTCCAGTGAGATGTCCATTGGGTCAAGCTCGAAAAGCCTTCTTGTTACCTCCGAGTAGAGGGCCGCTTCGTAACCAGACGTTCTTTTCTTCAGGTTGGTAACCGGGTCGTGAAATATTTTTCCGATTATGGAATTTGCCAAGCTCTCTATAATCTCTTTCTGCGTCCCGGTGCCGCCTTCGAGTTTTCTAAGCGCCTTCTCAACCTCGGTCTTTTTTATCTTCTCGAATTTTTGCTTGATATCAATTATGACGGGAAAGACCTTAAGGCTTTCCATCCAGTCCATAAACCTTTTCTCCACCTTTAGAACTATTTCTTCGGCTTTTTTGAGATTTTCCTTTCTGGAATTCAAGTTTTCGCCCTGAACTACTCTGAGATCGTCTATGTCGTAGAGATAAACCCCTGGGATTCTGTTTATCTTAGGGTCAATATCGCGCGGAACAGCTATATCGATCATGAAAATCGGATCGTTTTTCCTGAGTTTAAGGGACTGTTTTACGTGTTCGCTTCTTATTATATAGTCAGAAGACCCCGTTGCGGTCACAAGAATGTCAATGTCTTTCAGGCGGTAAAGCATTTCTTCAAACCTGATGGGCTTGCCGTTTAGGGACTGAGAAAGTTTTTCCGCGTTGCTGAAATTTCTGCTGGTTACGTACAGTTCCTTTATGTTGTTCGAGACAAGGTGTTTTGCGAAAAGCTCCCCCATTTCTCCGGTCCCAACCAGCATAACGGTCCGATTCGCCAGATTCTCGAATATCCTTTTGGCAAGCTCCACTCCTAGATAGCTTATCGAGACCGCCTGAGAAGAAATCCCCGTTTCGGCTCTCACTTTCTTTCCCGCAAAAAAGGCCCTGTTAAAAAGCCTGTTGAGTATAAGTCCGACCGTGTTCTCAGAATGCGCCACGCTGTATGAGCTTTTAAGCTGGTTCAGAATTTGGGTTTCTCCGATTACCATTGAATCGATGCTGGCGGCCACTCTGAAAAGATGCCTTACGGCGTCAGGTCCCACGCGGGTATGTATATAGGGGGAGAGACTCTGGCCGGGAAGCTTGTGGAAATCCAGAAGGAACGATTTGATTTCCCCCTCGCATTTCCCGCAATCTTCAGTCGCCGCGTAGACCTCAACGCGGTTACAGGTGGACACAATGCAACATTCAAGCACGTTTTCCCTGAGGCGAAGAATTCCAAGCGCTTCCCTAAGGTCCGTATCAGAAAAAGAAAACCGTTCCCGCACTTCCACGGGGGCTGTCTTGTAGCTGATTCCAATTGAAACTATTTCTATCATCTGCTTTTTCCAGAACCGGTCTTGCGCAGTTATAAACTACCCGTGGATGGAACTATATCAATTTCATCTATGTTCGCTTCCGGGGGCTGATTTATGACCGAGAGGACTGTTTTCGCCGTAACTTCAGGGGACATCATTTTTTCGCTGTCCCATTCTCCGCCAAGAGAATCCCAGATGTCCGTTTTGGTTGGACCCGGCAGAACCGCAGAAACCCTTATTTCCCTGTCCCTTAACTCTTCTCTCAGTGAATTGGTAAAACCCAAGACGGCGAACTTGGAAGCGCAATAGGCGGCCCACCCGGGAAAGCCTTTCTTTGAAGCGTTTGAGCCGATGTTTACGATATGGCCTCCTCTGGGGATAAGCGGGAGTGAGTGCTTTACCATGAGGAAGGTCCCTCTTGCGTTTACGGCCATCATTTCATCCCACTGCTCGGTGCCGGTTTCTTCTACCGAACCCGTGTAGACAATACCCGCGTTATTTATGAGTACGTCAATTCTCCCTTTTTCTTTCGCAACGCTCGAGATGAATCTTTGGATTTCAGCCTCAACCGATATATCAACGGAGGAAATAATGAAACTCCCGGCAAAAGAGGATATTTCGGCCTCAAGGGAAGCTGCGCTCTGGGGGGTTTTTGAACAAAGCGCCGTAAAGAAACCCGCTTCGAGCAACTCAATTGCAGTCGCTCTTCCTATGCCCCTTGCTGCCCCGGTTAGGACTGCGACTTTCTCAGCCATCTTGTTTTTCCTCGGAATACTCAAAATAACTTTTCGGATTCTCCCAGATCCTTATGTGATCAAGCTTACCCGGAATGATTTCCGTGAACTTTTGCCACAGATATTCCCCGATATTTTCAACGGTCGATATGTTTTTCTGAAAGAAAGGTATATCCCTGTCTATCCATTTATAGTTAAGTTCTTCGATTATGGGAGCTGCCTGTTTTTCAAAATCAACGCGGTTTATGATCATGCCAGTTTCATTGTCTATTTCCCCTCTTATTCCCACTTCTACGGAATAATCGTGTCCGTGTCCCGCGGGATTCGCGCATTTGTCGAATATGGCAAGATTTTCTTCGTCGGACAAACCTTCTATGAAAAGCCTGTGGCTCGCAGAAAATCTAAATACCCTTGTCAGAAGCACTTGTTCTTTTCTTTTCAGCATTTGCGGTAGTCGACGAAAAGATCGTCTGTTTCATATACCCTTATTTTATAGAGACGGCAGTCGTCCCTCTCAAGGACTTTCTCCTCAACCATTTCCCAGAGAACCTTGGCTATGTTTTCCGTCGTTGGTATAAGATCCTGAAAACGCGGATTGTCTTCATTTAAGTTCTTGTGGTCAAAATCGGCCAGAACAGAGGAAATGATTCGCTTCAGGTCAAAGAGGTTAATAATCATTCCCGTCTCCAGGTTTATTTCTCCCTCTACCGTGACTTCAAGCGCGAAATTATGCCCGTGTCCGCCCGGCAGGCTCGATTTGCCGTAAAACTCACGGTTTTTTTCCTCGCTCCAGTTCTTGTTCCAGTACCTGTGAGAGGCAGAGAACTCGACTTTTTTTGTTATGAGCTTTTTAAAAGACATCGATTCGATCAAGCCTGCAAACAGCCGCCTGAAAGCCGGCCGGTTATAGCTCTAAGGCCTGTTTCTCTGGGTTTCCGGCAGAGTGGCATCCACACGGAAAGCTTCTTGCTGTGTCCCATCTATTATTCTTGTTACCGTGGGTTCCATTTTTGAGAGAAATGGTTGCGGATAGACCCCCATCAGAACCATCATTACGGCGAGAGGAATCATAAGGGCTATCTCCCTGGGATTAAGATCCTTAAGTCCCAAATTTATTTTCTTTATTACAGGTCCAAACATCACCCTCTGGTATGCCCAGAGCATGTAAACGGCCCCAAGCACAAGTCCCGTGGCCCCAAGCGCGGCGTACCAGTAGCTTTCCGCGAACACTCCCAGCAGAATCAGAAATTCTCCGATAAAACCGTTTAGGAGAGGAAGCCCTATAGAAGAAAGCATGGCGATCATGAAAAATAGCGCAAAAATCGGCATCACTTTCGCAAGCCCGCCGAATTCCGAAATCATTTTGGTGTGGCGTCTTTCGTATATCATCCCGACAAGAATAAACAGAGCTCCGGTGGAAAGACCGTGGCCTATCATCTGGTAGATTCCGCCCTGCACACCGTGGAGGTTAAAGATGAACACGCCCAGCATTATAAGCCCCATGTGACTCACGCTTGAGTAGGCGACCAGCTTCTTGAGATCCGTCTGCATGAATGCCACCATCGCTCCGTAGATTATTCCGGTAATCGAAAGAGCTATGAGAACTCCGGTGTATGCATCTATCGCCTCCGGGAAAAACGGGATGAGAAACCTTATCACCGCGTAGGTCCCCATCTTAAGGAGCACGCCTGCGAGTATGACGCTTCCGGGAGTGGGTGCTTCAACATGGGCGTCAGGAAGCCAGGTATGGAACGGAAACATCGGAACCTTGATTGCAAAAGCCAGGAAGAACGCCAGGAACACAAGCCCCTGGGGACTCAGTATGCCGTCAAAAACGAGACTTGTTCTTTGGAGATCAAAGAGGTTCATTGACGCAAAGCCGAACTGGTCTATGTGAGCGTAGTACATGTAAATGATCGCCACCAGCATGAGCCCGCTCCCAAGCGCCGTATAGATGAAGAATTTTATTGCCGCATAGATTCTTCTGGAAGACCCCCAGATCCCTATGATGAAATACATCGGAATCAGTACCGCCTCCCAGAATATGAAGAAAAGAATCATATCCAGCGCGGTGAAGGTTCCGATGAGCGCCGATTCAAGAAAAAGAGTAAGACAGAGGAATGCCCTCCATCCGCCTTTTATTGCGTTCCAGGAGCAAAGAATCGTAATCGGGAAAAGGAAGGTCGTGAGAAGCACAAGCAGAAGGCTAAGACCGTCAACTCCAAGGTGATAAGATACTCCCAGGTCCGTAAGCCAGGGGATTTTCTCTTCAAACTGCATGATGGAAAGAGAACCGTTGAACCTGAAGAAAAGCGGGAGTGATACTACAAATTCGGCCAAGGTTATTAAAAACGCAACCGTTTTTAACTGGTGATCGGAAACCTTCTGGAAATATGGCAGAAGCGCAAGAACCACAGCTCCCAGAAGAGGAAGGAATATGAGCAGGGATAGAATGTTATTATCGATACTCACGCTCAGGCAGACCAGGGCAAAGAGAATAAAATCGCCGTAATTATACTTTTATAAAATTCCGTTCTCAACCACGTGAGTGAAAAAATTCCAATTGCAGCGGCAGGTTCCGGAAAAATGATTGATTATGGAAAGATATGCAGATTTATGGAGAGAGGAAAGAGCGGAAAATATCGTTTATTTTCCGCTCTTCTAGTCTGCAAAAAACTTAAGAATAAGCTTTAGCTGTTATCTCCATTACCTCTATATTACTCTGCTTTCCTACCGGTCCGGGAACCAATATGGCAAGATCGACCCCAGCCGTGAAATGCTCCTCGAGTTTTTTCTTGCAGTTATCCGGCGTGCCGGCAAGCGCCACCGAATCTATCAGCTCATCGGTGAAAACTTCGGCCGGATTTGCTCCGTCCTGCACTTGGTCGATTATATCCCCGAAACCTATGTTTCTTATGAGTCTCTGGTAAAAGGGAAACCTGGCGTACGGACCGAGCCCTCTTTTGGCTGCGGCAACGGCTGCGTCTCCATCATCCGAGACAAAGGACGGAATGCCGTTTGTAATCGATATGGCTGAAGGATCCCTTTCCGCTTTTGCGGCGCCCGCAGCAACATGCCCTTTTAAGGTAGCTATATAGGCGGGAGGGCATAGATACGGCATTATGCCGTCGGCAACCTCTCCGGCAAGCTCCGCCGCGGCTTTAGTGAGTCCCGCTATATGGACCGGGAGATCCGGCACTTGTCTTTTAAGAGAAAGCCTTGGAGACGTTCCGTCGGCAAAGGCCCTCACTTCCCCGACGTAGCTTCTCATCGCCTCAATCGGGTTTCCCATGTCTATATCGTATCTATTGTTAACAGGCTTGTGACTGACTCCGAGTCCGAGAATCATTCTTCCGTCCGTTATTTCCTGTATGGTAAGCGCAGTCGCGGTAGCCACTACAGGCTGGCGCATGTATATGTTGGCTATCCACGTTCCGACATTTATCTTCTCGGTGCACTCCGCAAACACCTGAGCGTTGGTTATGGCGTTGTAAGGCGGTACCTCGGGAGAGAAGATACCGTCAAAACCCGCTTCTTCAGTAATTCCCGCGAGCGCTCTAAGGTCACTCACACTGCATCCCCAAACCGGGGAAGTTGTTGCAATTTTTCCCATTTCAGCCTCCTTAAGTTTTTTTCAGTACTGGTTTACTACGTCTCTGTAATAATCCGGACGAAGAAAAGCTTCGTCTCTGGTTCTTAACACTTCTTTTATGTCTTCAAGAACTCTGCTTTTTTCCTCGGGGAATTTAGCCCTGACAGGAAGATAGTTCGATATATGGTTTGAATAGAAATAACCGTCGGAGAGCTCCGTATTCTCAACTATGGTTTCAAGTTCCTCTATCATCTGAAATTTGTCCGGAAGCTCAAAAAGCCCTTCCTGCCACTGCTCGTAAATAGGAGCTCCGGGACGAAGTTGAAGGGAGAGAGCTCCGACATATTCCGGATCGCATTCCGTAAGAAGTTTCCCTGTAGCCAAAGCGTGCTCCCTGCTCCTGTCTTTTCCGCCGATACCGAGAAGAACCATAACCGAATTCATTATCCCAGAGGCTTTCAGTTTTCTTGAGGCTTCAACAGTCTCGGCAAAGTTCGCCCCCTTCTCTATTCTCTCCAGCACAATGTCGTCTCCGCTTTCAAAACCTATGTAGACCATGGAGAGGCCGTTTTCCCGGAGACGCGTGAGGTCTTCAACAGATTTTCTGAGTATGTCTCCTACATTCGCGTACATAGTGATTCTCTCAAGACCCGGGGCTTTTTCGTGGAGATAGTCCATTATTTCCATGAGTTTTGCCGTGGAGAGAACAAGTGCGTTGCCATCCGCTATGAAAACCCTTCGTTCAAGCAACCCATTGCGCTCGGCGGCATCAATGATCTCCTTGATTTCGCCCATAGGCCTTACCCTGAATTTCTGGGTTTCTTTTCTGTACATGGCGCAATAGGTGCATTTGTTGTGGGAGCAGCCGATGGTAGCTTGCAGAATAAAGCTCTTGTGTTCGCTTGGAGGGCGGAAAAAGGGAGTTACATATTCAATCATCACTGTAGAAACTTAACAAAATTTCAAAACCTGTTCAATAAAGCTTTGCAATGATGCAAAGCATAGGTTATCTTTGCGCCATCATGTTCAATCTCGAACCACACGAAAAAGAAGGGTTTAAATACATACTCGGCGTGCCAATACTTATTGGACTCATAATGGTCATCGCCTTCTTAACACACCTTGTTCTTACTCCCTAGGTAGCGCCCCAGCGGATTACCCGCAGGATAAGTTCGTGGACCTCAATCTCCACTCCAGTACTGTCCCGGAAAAGATATCCCCCGCTCTTTTTCTCTTCCCAGTTTATTCCGAGGAGTTTCATATTTTTCTTCGGTTTTTGAGGGTCGGGATCAATTTTTCTTCCAACGAAGGTGACGGCTTTTTCGTTCCCGCAAAGAACCATAATCAGCTTTGAAGTGCCGAAAAGGATTAAAAACCCGGGAGTTTTTGCTCCAGTGTCAAAAACCGCGTGCATAAAACCCGGAGGCGGTGCAATCACGCTGATTGTGTCTCGGCCGTATTCCTTGTTTAAAGACTCCACATGGGTCTCAAAGCTGCGGCAGAGAAAATCTGAGGCTTCCTTCATCTCCTCATATATATCATCTGAGTCGTCTGAGACTTTTTCTTTTTCGTAAAACTCAGCGATCCATGGCTGTTTTTCCGTTTCCACGGCACATCACCCTGCCCTGCAGCTTTTAATCCGGAGTTTCTGGAAACAAAAAGCTTCGCTGTTCCCAGCCCTGAAAAACCCGTGAACTGGTATAGATTTTTCCCTAGTTTCGCCGAAAACGCTTCAAATTCCTTGCACAATATAATAATATAAGCATCAAGGGGAAACAAAAGATAGATAGAATCTACGGAAATACCTCGGGACTTACGAAAAGCGACCTGAAGAACCTGCTCAGGATATACAAGAGGAAAATCCCCCAAGATCGGTTACTAACCCCTGAACTCACCCGAACTCTTTTAGCCTTCTCGGGCGAACTTAAAAGAACTATAACGGTACTTATTAACCGCAAGGGAAAGATAAGATTTGTCTTCATCGGAGAACCTTGCGATTTTCCTTTTGAAAAACTGCTTGGAAGAAGGAGAAGAGCAAAATACAGACTCAGGGGCTTTCGCGCTCTAAGAACCAATCTCAAGGGATCCGGTCTTACAAATTCCGACCTGATAACTCTGGCAAGCGAAAGACTCGATCTGGTGGCTTCGGTATCTACTGGTCAAAACGGTTCAGCCGGACGCTTTGAGTATGCGAACCTTGTTCCACCGAATGGAGAAAGTCAGGTGAAATGGGAGATTTCGAAGTTTTCGGACCTGGGTCGAATAAACATTAATCTCGAACAGGAAATAGATGGTATAGAAGAATCTCTCAGGCATGCTTTCCTAAAGAACGGAGGCAAGGAAAACAGGGAAGGAGTGATGCTCGTGGGGTTCAGCACCAAATTCCGCTACCTGGCCGAGAAATCCCTTGGGGAACTTAACTCTCTGGCTCTTTCTGCCGAGAAAGTGGTGCTCGACAAGATGGTTCAGACAAGAAAAAACATAGATCCTCGTTACCTCGTCGGCAGAGGCAAACTCAGGGAAATTGCTCTTCACGCCAAGCACCTTGGAGCGGACACCATAATTTTCGACACGGAGCTTACCCCCGCCCAGGCAAACGCTATCGGGGAGGAATCCGGTCTCGATATAATGGACCGAAGTCAGCTGATAATACAGATATTCGCTAAACACGCCAAGACAAACGAAGGAAAGATCCAAGCAAGGCTTGCCGAATTTCAATACAATTTACCGAGACTTAAAGGCAAGGGAGCTGCTTTTTCCCAGCTGGGGGGCGGAATAGGAACAAGAGGTCCCGGAGAGAAGAAACTGGAGCAGGAAAGAAGAAACATAAGAAAACAGATCGAACAACTCGAAAAACAGATTGACGGTCTTTGCAGAAGAAGGGAACACACGAGAAAAAACAGGAAAACCTCGAAAATTCCGACCCTGTCTTTCATAGGGTACACAAATGTCGGCAAGTCAACGCTTTTTAATCGTCTGACTAAGGCTTCCATCATGACTCAGGACAAGCTTTTCTCAACTCTTAACCCGACAACGAGAAGGGTTATGCTTCCTGGAGGAAAGCACGTACTTATGACTGACACGGTAGGCTTTATAAGCAAGCTTCCAAAAGAACTCATAAATGCGTTCAGGGCTACGCTTGAAGAGATAGGAGAAGCTGACCTGCTGCTTCACGTCGCGGACGCAAGCGATCCCGAGGTCAGGGAAAAAATAGATTCGGTAATTAAGATCGTAGAATCCATGGAGTTCGAAGACATACCAAGCATTCTCGTGTTTAATAAGGTTGATCAGGCCGATGCGGATACACAAGCTGCTCTTCACGAGGCATTTCCTGAAACGCCGTTTGTATCAGCCAGAAACGGAAGAAATTTCAGAGAGTTACTTCTCTATATAGAGAAATTCGTTGAAGAAACCGATGCGGATGCCAAACTCCGGAATTCTAACTTGGGGGAAAAACTGAAAAGCAGTTTCTCGCCTTCCCTGCTGCATAGCTCGCCTTAGTTTCCCAAGGGCTTTAGCAGTCTTGTTTGTAAAAGCAATAAAAAAGGGGGATGACCGTTCGCACGAACATCCCCCTTTTTGTTTTTTACTTCCGTGACCTTACCAAGGCTTAGACTTGTCGTCTACTCCATCTAGATTCTGGAGCCACTTTGTATGGTCATAAAACGCGGCGCCGAAAGTAAGAGCCAGAGTAGCGATTATAATACCAATATCGGTATTTTTGGTTTGCTCGGCTCTCCTTTTTATTCTGTCATGAATCGGATCTGGAATATTCAGCGTTATCTCTGCCATTACCAAAACCTCCTTGTTTATTTTTGATAAGAACTAGTCGGCATCCCCTATGCCTTTTTCTTCCCTGTACTTCTGGATCTCCTCCCGCTTCACCGTCGGTTTGAGGGTAAAGCCCGAGGGGTCAGCGGATGCACCCGCGGCCGAAGCCTGAACTTCCTCGGCACTGAGGGGCTCAGGTTTCTTGTCTCCCGCAAGATCTCCAAGCTGGGAATCTTCAAGCTTCCAGTCCGTAAGCCACTCGTCTCCGAGACCGAAACGTTTGGTGAGCTTGTTGATCTCCTCAAGTCTTCCGGGAAGAGGTCCTGATGGCTGAAGCATGTTCAGATCCTCAAGAAGCTTTACTACCTCGGGATCTCTCGGGAAGGCGTTTCCGACCTGTTTTTCGAAGAACATGGTTTCAAACGGAGGTCGGCTTCTTGCTCCGCCGCCGTCCATGCTCTCAGCGGGATAACCGACGGTCATAAGCCAGCTGAACACGTAAGTGTCTGGAAGATTGAACTTTGCTTTCGTGTTCCTTCTGGCTCCACCGCTGGCGCCGTTAAGGCAGGTTCCGAGACCCAAGGACGTCGCAACAAGACAGGCATTCTGTATCGCGTTTCCAAGATCGATCGCGGCAAGCCGGTGCAGTACCGCATCGGGAAGCATTGCAGGAAGCGGGAACAGCCTGGATACCCTGTCATATTCCCAGCCGTGCGCCTTATCGAGTGCTCCGGTTCTTAGAAGGTCGTGGATAGACTGACCCATTGTGTCGTAGTTGCCCATGTCGTAGCACCAGAAGATAAGCACGGGAGCCATCTGCGTTGTAATCTGACTCCAGTCGGATATAAACTCCCATATTTCGGGATCTTCATCCCTGTATACAACTATTGCTCTTTGGCCATTGAAGTTGCCTGCCGTAGGAGAAAGCCTGGCAGCTTCCAGCATGGCCTGAACCTTCCATTTCTCAACGGACTGATGCGGCTCATACCATCTGATGGACCTTCTTAGTCCTATGGAACTGAAGGTGTCCATGATATTACCAACTTCGCTGGCACTTGGTACATCACTCATATTAATAACCTCCTATCTGGGTATTTTTTATTCAGAGTTAAACTCCAAAACCTCTCCAGACATCATACCATTAAATTGCGAAAATTTCATCATCGAAAATCAAAATCTCGTAAATTTTACAACGCAAACGATTTTGTATACATTTTATTGCCGAATTTAAAGTGCAAGCTGGAGGAATTATCAATGAGAGACGTTTACATTATAGGAGTGGGAAACACCGCCTGCGGAAGATTTCCCGACAAACCGGCTCACGTCCTCGCAAGAGAAGCCGCATGGGCCGCGATACAGGACTCGGAAATTCACGCGCGGAAAATAGAAATCGCGTTCTGCGGTCATGTCTACCAAGGCATGGGAGTCGGACAGAGAGCTCTTAAGGAAATAGGTCTCGTCGGACAGCCGACCATAAATGTGGAGGGTGCTTGCGGAAGCGGAACGCTTTCCCTCTGGGAAGCTTGGAGAACCGTAGCCTACGGACAGTACGACATAGCCCTCGCTCTCGGTGTCGAGAATCTGAGTAGAATTCTCTCCGGAGGTCCCCTACCCCTTGAGGAAGACGACCTTGAGGTTTCCATCGGCATGGGAATGCCCGGACTCTACGCGATAAGAGCTTCAAAGTACATGAGCGAATACGGAGTTACCCTGGAACAGCTGGCCGAAGTCGTCGTAAAAAGTCGCTACCACGCCTCCCTGAATCCTCTTGCCCAGTACAGAAAGCCCACCACGGTGGAAGAAGTACTGAATGCGCCGATGATTGCCGACCCGCTTACGCGCAACATGTGCTGTCCCGTTGGGGACGCGGCCGCGGCCGCGGTGCTGTGTTCCGAGGAACATGTCGGAGAACTTGCTAAAAAGATGCCAATAAAGATCCTGGGCTGTGTTGCCCAGTCGGGCAAGTACAGCAGTCCCACAGGCCTTACCTGCGATCCTTCCGAAAATGTCTGGAGAACCTCCCAGATGGCTTATGAAATGGCAGGACTGGGACCCGAGGACATGGACGTGGCTGAAATTCACGATGCTTTCTCAATAGCGGAGATGATGGTTGTGGAATCCCTGGGCTTTTGCGAAAAGGGAGAGGGAGCTACCCTCATAGACGAAAAAAGCACGTGGGTGGGCGGTGATAAAGTTGCCGTCAACCCAAGCGGCGGCCTGCTTTCACGGGGACATCCCGTTGGGGCTACCGGACTTCTTCAGACCGCTGAGATCGTAAGGCAGCTAAGAGAGGAAGTTGAGCCTGAACGCCAGGTGAAAGATGCCAAAGTCGGTATTATCGAGACCATGGGAGGCGCCCAGCCCGCCATGGACGGTATCACCTGCGTCGTGAGCATTCTTGGGAAATAATGTAGCGGCACTATAGTCTGCGTCCCTGCAATATCCCGGTTTTTATAGGCAACACAAAAAAGTTACGCGTGCGGTGCTTTAACCGCTCTTGGGGATTGTTGCGCAACTTTGTTCTGTGTTCCCTATCTTTTTTATTCCAGCCAATTTCTTGATTCCGGGCAAAGAAGAATTATTTTGTGTGTGAGATGATTTCGCCCGAAAAACTCACATTGAAGGCCCAAGAAGCTATCGTGGAGGCACGAAACGCGGCAAGCGACAACGAAAACCAAGTAGTTGACTTGCCCCATTTATTCGCGGCCCTGCTAAGTAAGCCCGGGATGCCAACCAGGATTCTGGAGCAGCTGGAATCCGACCCCCGGGAGCTTGCGCGGACGGCCGCCGAACAGATATCCAGGCTTCCCAAGGTAAAGGGAGCATCTGATCAGGTATACATGAGCAGAGAACTTGACTCTGCTATCCGGTCGGCTGACAAAGAAGCGCGATATCTCGGGGACGCCTATGTAAGTACCGAACACCTTCTGATTGGAGTGGTTTCTCACGCCACCGGGTCTCTTAAAGACAGCTTTTCGGAATCGGATGTAACCAAGGAAGGGATATTAAAATCACTAAAAGAACTGAGAGGTAACCAGACAGTGGACACGCAAAATCCTGAAGACACGATGGAACCGCTTCGCCAATACGGAAAAGATTTCACCGAGCTTGCCCGAAGCGGAGGCATAGACCCTGTTATAGGAAGAGACGACGAGATAAGGAATGTGATACGGGTACTTCTTCGAAGAACGAAGAACAATCCTGTCCTCATAGGGGAACCCGGAGTGGGGAAAACGGCCATAGTGGAGGGGCTTGCCCAGCGCATAGTCGACTCCGATGTTCCAGAAGGACTTAAGGATAAGAAGCTCATTTCCCTCGATCTGGGATCGCTTCTCGCCGGGGCGAAGTACAGGGGACAGTTCGAAGAGAGGCTCAAGGCGGTACTCAAAGAGGTTACGGAATCCCAAGGAGAGATAATTCTTTTCATAGACGAAATACACACCGTCGTGGGAGCAGGGGCGGCCGATGGAGCTATGGACGCGTCAAACATGCTCAAGCCGGCCCTTGCGCGCGGAGAACTTCACTGCATAGGTGCGACCACTCTTGATGAATACAGAAATCACATAGAAAAAGACGCCGCCCTTGAACGCAGGTTTCAGCAGGTCTACGTTGATGAGCCTTCCGTGGAGGAAACCGTGTCGATCCTAAGAGGTCTTAAGGAAAAATATGAAGTTCATCACGGCGTGAAAATCAAGGACGAAGCTCTTGTTGCCGCCTCCCAGCTTTCAAACAGGTATATCTCCGGGAGGTTTCTGCCGGACAAGGCCGTTGACCTTATGGATGAAGCCTCGGCGCGGCTCAAAATGGAGATTGACTCCGTGCCGACCGAGATAGACGAAATAAAAAGAAAGATAATGCGCCTTGAGATAGAAAGGGAGGGATTTAAAAAAGAGCAGGAACCTGAACTTCTGGGAAAGCTTGAAGGGATTGAAAAAAACCTCTCGGAACTAAAGAAGGAAGCGGAGATACTTGAGGCGCACTGGCAGAAGGAAAAAGACTGCATATCGAGAATAAGAAGGACCAAAGAGGAAATAGAGAACGGAAGAATCGATGCGGAGAGAGCGCAGAGAGAAGGAGACCTCTCCCGCGCATCCGAATTTCTTTATGGCAGAATCCCGGAACTTGAAAAGGATCTGGAGAGCCTCGGCGCGGAGCTTTCCGAAATACAGAGCCAAAGGAAAATGCTTCGCGAGGAAGTAAGTGCCGAAGATATAGCCGCGGTTGTATCGAAGTGGACGGGAATACCAGTATCAAGCCTGGTTGAAGAGGAAGTCGAGAAACTCGTTCACATGGAAGAAAGACTCTCGAAACGGGTGGTGGGGCAGCCGGAGCCGATAAAACTGGTCTCAAACGCGCTTCGCAGGTCAAGGGCCGGGCTCTCCGATCCGAGAAGGCCGATAAGCTCGTTTATATTCCTCGGACCTACAGGGGTTGGGAAGACTGAACTCGCCAGATCACTTGCCGAATTCATGTTCGACAATGAAGATGCGATTGTACGAATTGACATGAGTGAGTATATGGAGAAGCACTCGGTATCAAGACTGATCGGAGCCCCTCCCGGGTATGTCGGATACGAGGAAGGCGGGCAGCTTTCAGAAACCGTGAGGAGACGACCCTACTCCGTGGTGCTTTTTGACGAGATAGAAAAAGCGCACTCCGATGTGTTTAACCTGCTTCTTCAGATTCTTGACGACGGAAGACTCACCGATGGGCAGGGAAGAACCGTTGATTTCCGCAACACTGTAATAATAATGACCTCAAACTTGGGGAGCCAGCACATACAGGAATCGTCAGGGAACAGCGAGGAAATGGAAAACAGAATAAACGAGATGCTCAGAAACTACTTTCGTCCTGAATTTCTAAACAGAATTGACGAAGTTGTCATATTCAGCGCTCTGAAAAGAACAGACCTCATTAAAATAGCCGAGATACAGATCGGATATCTAAAAGAGAGGCTTGCGGAGAAAAATCTCGCTATACAACTTTCCGAGAAAGCCGTTACAAGGCTGGTCGATATTGGTTACGATCCCGTTTTCGGGGCGAGACCGCTTAAACGCGCCGTACAGAAATATATACAGGACCCGCTTGCAAACCAGATATTGAAAGGGAGTTTCAAGGATTCAGCCACGGTAAAAGTGGATCTGGACAAAGAAGGAAACTTCACTTTCAGAAAGAAATAGCTAAAGATTAAAGGCTAAACTTGGTAGTGAGAACCAGGGCGAGAACCGCAACCAGATTGTTTCGTTCACAAATCCTGTGAATCATTTTTTTTGTTAGTCTCGGCAACGTGATTCCGACGCTGTATGGGTTTAAGGATATCCGTTACCTGTATCGGACGGACTTTTAAGTTACCGCTGCTATGGCTTCGGAGCGGGAATCGAGCACCGGCATGATTCGGTCAAAACACGTGATCTCGAATACTTCTCTCATAGGTTTGGACAGGGAGCACACCGCGAACTTCGCTTTGTTCTCCTGCTGCCTTTTGGCGACAAGCAGGATCGAGCGCAGTCCCATGCTGTTGATGTAGTTCAGCCCTTCGAGATCCAGAACTATAGGAACATCCTGCTCCTGGATTCTCTGGAATATCTCACGGTGAAATTCCCGTCCGCTCAGGCCTTTGATCTCGCCGGATATGCTTATTATCAGAACTCCTTTGAACTGATCGAGCTGGATTTTAAATTCTACGTCACTCATTTTAAGCGCTTCTCTATACTGCCCGGACGCTGCAGTATTATCTCGAACTTGCTCCGTAGGGAACACATTAAGCCCATGCTCACATTCTATCACACTTTTGGGCAGTGTAAGTATATAAACCCCAGAATTTGCGCCCCGAGGTTCTTCTTATCTCTCTTCAGCCAAAAGAGCAGCAATTTCTCCTGAGGCTTCTTCCACGGTAATGCTTATTCTCTCACCGGAGTTTCTATTCTTTATCTCCACCTTGCCCTCTTTCAGGCTTCTTTGCCCGACAGTGACCTGAATCGGGATTCCGAGCAGATCCGAGTCTTTGAATTTCACGCCAGCGGTCTCCGCCCTGTCATCGATAAGAACATCCACTCCATCGTGGAGAAGCGCTGAGTATACTTTCTCCGCTACGTCCTTCACATCCTGCTGCTTCATGTTTATCGGAAGCACGGAAACTTCAAACGGAGCTATGGGGACGGGAAATTTTATTCCGTACTCATCGTTATTCTGTTCTATCGCCGCTGCTACCGTTCTTCCTATCCCGATTCCGTAACAACCCATAACAAGCGGTTTTTCGACCCCGTTCTCATCTACGTATGTGGCTCCCATGGCTTCGCTGTACTTGGTCCCCAGTTTGAAAACATGTCCGACTTCAATGCCTCTTGACGCCTTCAGAACTCCGTTTTCGGAAACCGGGCACGGATCCCCTTCCCTTGCCACCCTTATGTCCGCATAGGAATCGGCTTCAAAGTCCCGCCCGGGGTTAACGCCGGTTATGTGGTGGTCGCCTTTGTTGGCTCCCGTCACGGCGTTTTTCATATTGCGAACGGATTTGTCCGCAATCACCCTCACGTTCTTTCTCTTAAGTTCCACGGGCCCGCTGAATCCAAGCGGGCCTCCTGAAATTTCCAGAATTGTCTGCGGATCGGCAAGTTCCGTGACATCACACCCGAGAAAATTTCGAAGCTTGGTCAGGCTGAGATCTGTGTCTCCTCTTACAAGCGCAACGACTGGTTCCGTCTCGGTACGCACTATAAGGGTTTTTATCAGTTTTTCCGGCCCGACCTTTAAAAGCTGCGCCACCTCCTCGACCGTCTTAAGATCTGGAGTATGAACCTCGGAGAGTTCGTCAAGACCGGAGGTTGTTCTCAGCCCTTCCCTCTCGTCTTCTGAAACACCGATTTTTGCGAGTTCTAAATTGGCGGCGTAATCGGCTTCCGAGGAACTCATTATCACATCCTCTCCGCTGTCGGCCGTCACCATGAACTCATGAGAAAAACTTCCGCCGATGTTTCCGGAGTCAGCAGCTACCACACTAAATTCAAGTCCACATCTTTCGAATATGCGCACGTAAGCGTCGTACATTGCCTGATAAGAGCGATCAGCCTCCTCGTCAGAAATATCAAAGCTGTAAGCATCTTTCATTATGAATTCACGTGCCCTCATAACCCCGAAGCGGGGACGGATTTCATCCCTGAACTTCGTCTGTATCTGGTAGAAATTAACGGGAAGCTGTTTGTAGGAACGAATCTCCTTCCTAACTATGTCCGTTATTATCTCCTCATGGGTGGGACCCAGGCAAAAATCCCGCTCTGCACGGTCTTTGAAGCGAAGCAGTTCTTTCCCGTAGTAATCCCACCTGGCGCTTTCAATCCAGGGCTCAGCCGGAAGCACCGCGGGCATGAGAAGCTCGATGGCCCCGGCCCTGTTCATTTCCTCCCGCACTATGTTCTCAACTTTTCTTATGGATTTGAGTCCTAGGGGAAGGTAGTTGTAGATGCCGGCCGCAAGCTTTCTTATCATGCCGGCTCTTACCATAAGCTTGTGACTTATGATTTCGGCGTCCGAAGGGTCTTCCTTAACCGTGGGTATGAAATAGGAAGAAAACCTCATCTGTTTTTCTCCTTTAAAGCGATTTTGGAACTCAGCCGGGAAACAATTTTACGGGGTTCCGGGGTCAGTTGACGTAGTTTCGTTCTATTTCCTTGACAAGTTCTCCGACCAGATCGGCTTCCTTGAAAGATTTTATCAGCTTTCCGTCCCGATAAAGCATCCCCTTTCCCTTTCCCCCGGCTATTCCTATGTCGGCTTCCGAAGCCTCGCCAGGTCCGTTAACAACACATCCAAGTAGGGCAACCTTAACCGGCCTCGGAAGATCAAAGCCGGAAACGGCCTGCTCGACTTCCGAAACGAGTTTTTCAAGATCTATTTCAAGTCGCCCACACCCCGGGCACGAGATAAGCTCGATTCCATTGTTCCTCATTCCCAAGGATCTCAGTATGTTCATTCCGACAACAATCTCTTCCACCGGATCTCCTGTTAAAGAAACCCTTATTGTGTCGCCTATCCCTTCAGCTAGAAGCGCTCCGATTCCTATGGAGGATTTCACCGTCCCCATCCCCGGGGTTCCGGCCTCGGTGACTCCAAGATGGAGAGCGTATTCGGTTTTCTCAGCGAGCATTCTGTATGCGGCGATCATTTTCCTCACGTCCGTGGATTTAACGGAAATCTTTATCTCGTAAAAATCAAGGTCCTCGAGTATGTGCACGTGTCTCAGCGCGCTTTCGACCAGGGCCTCCGCGGTTGGATGCTTGTGCTTTCTGAGTATGTCTTTTTGAAGAGAGCCTGAGTTTACTCCTATCCTTATGGGAATTCCCCTTTCTCTGCAGGCATCAACCACGGCTTTTATTCTGTATTTGGCGCCGATGTTTCCGGGATTTATTCTCATCCCGTCAACTCCCTGCTTTATTGATTCGAGGGCAAGTTTGTAGTCAAAATGTATGTCTGAGACCAGGGGAATTCTTATTCCCTTTCGTATCGCTCCCAGAGCCCTTGCAGCATCCATGTCCGGAACAGCGACCCTGACAATGTCACAGCCCGCATCTTCAAGTCTTTTTATCTGGGAAACTGTCGACGCGACATCTCTTGTATCGGTAATAGTCATTGACTGGACCGATACGGGAGCTCCCCCGCCTATTTTCACGTTGCCGATTGATATCTGCCGGGATTGTCTCATGACTTGCGGAGAATGCTATTGAATAGTTATTATAGTGTCAAGAAAACGTAAGGTGGAAGGCATCTTCCAAAGTTTTTATTCACTTGGTTAAGATATTAAGAGATGTTTACTTCTTTTGAAGAGCCTGACAAAAAACAATGAAGTAACCTGCATTGCATAGAGAAAAGCCAATTCAACGAGCTTCTTATAGCTGCTAAGTATAAAAGGAAGAATCAGGAGGCAAAAATTATGGGGATGAAAAAAATAATTCAGATAGATAGAGGCGATTCCGCAAAGGATAAAAGCACCGTATCTTTTACCAAGTTCGACAAGAAAGAAAAGAGTGAAAATCGCCCGGAAATAACCGAAGAAATCATCTATGATGCTCTAAAAGAAGTGCACGATCCTGAACTTCCCGTGAGCATAGTGGATCTGGGTCTTATTTATGACACTCAGATTTCTGGGCGGAACGTTCAAGTTAAAATGACTCTCACCACTCCCGGATGCGCAATGGGGGCTCACATAGCCGGTCAGGCGGAGATGGCCCTGAAAAACGCGGGAGCCGATAATGTACTTATAGAGGTGATATGGGATCCCCCCTGGAACCCCGACATGATATCCGAAGAAGGAAAAAAGAAACTGGGTATCACTTAGGGGGATTTTTTCGGTGGAACTAACCAGGGAACGGATAATAAAAGTTCTTAAGGGCGTTAACTATCCGGGGTTTAACCGGGACATAGTGTCTTTCGGTCTGGTAAAGGACATTCTTGTCGAAGGCTCGAAGATAAACCTCTCCATAGTACTTCCCAAGCCCGATAAGAAGATCCAGTCCGCGATTGAGGAAGAGATCCGAAAAGCAGTCTTCGGCATACCCGGAGTCGAGGACCTTTCGATGAAGATCGGTTCTCGGCCGCAGAAGCAGATAGCCACCGACGCGGGCGGTGAAAAAAGCAAACTTCCCGACATAAAGTACTATATAGCCGTCGCAAGCGGCAAGGGAGGAGTCGGCAAATCAACCATAGCGACAAATCTCTCCCTGGCAATTTCCAAAAAAAGGGAGAAAGTCGGGCTTATGGATGCCGACATCTGGGGACCCAGCGCTCCCCTGATGATGGGAATAAGCGAAAAACCCCGCGCGACTGCCGACGACAAAATAGTTCCGATAGAAAAATTCGGCCTCAAGGTAATGTCCATCGGGTTTCTCGTGAACGAGGAGGATGCCGTGATATGGAGAGGGCCCATGGTTCACGGAGCTATAAAGCAGTTTATTGAAGACGTAGAGTGGAGCGGAACTGATTACCTGGTAATTGACCTCCCCCCGGGTACCGGAGACGCCCAGCTTTCCCTGGCGCAGACAGCTCCAATAAGCGGAGGAGTGATAGTGACTACTCCGCAGGATGTGGCTCTCGTGGACGTGAGAAGGGGAATACTGATGTTTAACAAACTTAATATCCCCATTCTTGGCATAGTTGAGAACATGAGCTATCTCGATATGCCGGATGTAGACGGAAAAATTGACATATTCGGCAGGGGCGGAGGAAGACGGATGGCGGAGAGGTTCGAAGTTCCGTTTCTGGGAGAAATCCCACTTGACCCCAGGATAAGAATCGGCGGGGATAACGGGACCCCGATTGTGGAATCCGATCCGCAAAGCGCCGCGGGAAAAGCTTTTTTCGAGATCGCGGACAGAATACTCGAATCAATAGAGAACTGACCGACGGATTTACCCACCCTCTTAGCTCTCAAAGGGCTGCCGATCAGTTATCTGCCGCCAACGAATACGAACGACTTCTCAAACAGGCATATGAAGCTTGTTTAGGAATATGATTCTGCTCAATTTCCTTGAATCTCAAGTAAAATTATTATATTGAGCATAAAGAGACCGGAGTTTTTGTTTTCATGAATGGGGAAAAGGACCTTTACGCAGTACTCGGCGTATCACGAAACGCGACACAGGACCAGATAAAAAAAGCGTATCGAGACCTCGCTAGAAAACATCACCCTGATATGAACCAGGGAGATAAAAAATCCGAGGAAAAATTCAAGGAAATCCAGCACGCTTACGAGACTCTCTCTGACCCGGAGAAGAAAAAAACCTATGATATGTTCGGAACAACAGGTTTCGGCGGACAGAACCCGGGTGCCGGCGGGAGTTATAGGCAGTATTCACGGGGTTTTCCAGGCATAGACGAGATTTTCAAAGATATCTTTTCCCAAGGGGGCGGAGCCTATGGTATGGGTGGCGCCGGAGGAAGTTTCGGAGATATTTTCGATCTTGGTGGCATGCGGCAGCAGCCCAGAAGACCGAAAAACATCCAGCATTCCGTAACCCTTGATTTTGAAACCGCCGTAAAAGGAGGAGAAAAAGAACTTCTGATGAAATCCCCGGAGGGCGAGACGAAGAAAATAACAGTCAAGATTCCGGCAGGAGTGAGAACCGGATCCAAAGTAAGGCTGCCGGGTAAAGGCGAACAGCTAAATTCCATGGCCGGGGATCTCATACTCGAGATAAAGGTTTTATCCCACCCGATTTTTAAAAGGGAAAATGACGACATATATATTGATCTTCCGTTGACGGTTTATGAAGCCGCCCTGGGAACGCTGATTGACGTACCAACCATAGAAAGCCCGGTAAAACTTACGATCCCTCCCGGGGTCGGAAGCGGCACAAAGATGAGACTTAGAGAAAAGGGAGTGAAAAATCCCAAAACCGCCAAGAGGGGAGATCAGTTCGTAGTTATTCAGATAGCAATGCCGCAGAAATCCGATAAAAACATCGAAGACCTTATGAGCGAGATAAAAGAGAAATATCCCTACGACCCTAGAAAAAAGCTTCGCCAGTATCTATAATTGACTCGTTAAGCAAGCACTTATGCGTAAGGAGAGTGACCTGCCGTGAGCGGCGAAAAAGAAGAATTGAAAATGGATTTTTCGGGGTTTATTCTTTCGTTAAACGCCTCGGCCCTTATTCACTTGGGAGAAATTCCCGATCCACACTCAAAAAAAAGAGAAGTTAATATTCCCGCAGCCAAGCACACCATAACCATACTCGAGATACTCGCGGAAAAAACCGAGGGGAATCTTACAGAAGAGGAAAAGCAGCTTCTCGACGACATGATTTACAACATCCGCATGAAGTACGTAAAGTCCCTAAGCTGATTTTCTCTTCTACATGGTCGAGAGTCTAAGAAACTCTACGTATCTTTGCTCTATTTCCTCTTTCTCAAGCGAACCGAGACGCCTTACGCTGAAATCCTCAACCGTAAATGAAGCCAGCACACTTCCGTAGGCCACTGCTTTTTTAAAACCGGCGAAGTCAAGGTCTCCATCCCGGGACGCAACGTAGCCCATGAATCCTCCGGCAAAAGTGTCTCCCGCTCCCGTCGGGTCAAGCACTTGCTCAAGCATGTAGCTTGGGGCAAAAAACAGGTCTTCCCGAGAAAAAAGCAAGGCTCCGTATTCCCCCCTTTTCACAATCAGAAACTCCGGTCCCATGTCCATTATCTTTCTTGCCGCTCTGGCCATCAATGGTTCTTCGGATAGCTGTCTTGCCTCGGAATCGTTTATTATGAGAATGTTGACTCTGCCGAGGAGTGCCTTTAGTTCCTCCAGTTTGTTATCTATCCAGAAGTTCATGGTGTCGCAGGCCACAACTCGGGGTGAGGTTACCTGCTCGAGGACCTTGATCTGGATTTCAGGGTCCGTGTTGGCTAAGAAAAGATAGTCTGCATCTCTGGATTTTTTGGGAACCACGGGGTCAAATGATCCCAGAACGCCAAGGATGACGGAGACAGTTTCGGGATCCTTCATGTCATAGTCGTATCTGCCTTCCCATCTGAAGGTTTCTCCGGCACTGATCGCTATTCCCTCCGTATCAATGCCCCTTGAGCGAAGCAGTTCGGAATAGGCTGGAGGAAAGTCTTCTCCGACGGAGGAAACCATATGAACATCCGTAAAATTACGGGCCGCCAGAGAGAAATAACAAGCGGATCCCCCAAGAACGTCCTCTTCTCTTCCGAAAGGGGTTTCTATGGTGTCAATACCTACTGATCCTACGACTACAATGCTCATCTGTACCTCTACATGTATTTTTTTATAATAGGCCCAAGCATCTTTCTAGTTTCTTCACTTACATGCTCCGGAGACGTTATTATGGAGCAACCGAGGGCACCGACACAGGGGCATTCCCTTTTTTCCGGGATAGTCTGGACTACGGCGGCCAATATCTTTTTTGCCGCATCGACATTTTTGTTCATGATTTCTATTATGTCTGAAACCTTAACGTCGTCGTGATCTTCGTTCCAGCAATCATAATCGGTGCTAAGAGCTATTACGGAATAGCAAATCTCGGCTTCCCTCGCGAGTCTTGCTTCCGGCATGGCAGTCATCCCTATCACGCTTGCTCCCCATTCTCTGTAAAGATGACTCTCCGCCCTGGTAGAGAACTGGGGGCCCTCTATACAGATATAAGTTCCTCCCGAGTGAACGGTCCCGGCAAATCCAATTGATGCCTCTTTAATACAACTGGAGAGGACAGAGCATACAGGCTCGGCCATCGAAACGTGCGCTACCAAGTCACCGTCAAAGAAGGTGGAAGGCCGCCCTTTTGTGTTATCAATGAACTGGTCAGGGATCAATATGTGCCCAGGCTCTATTTCCTCTTTCATGCTTCCCACGGCGCTTACGGAGATAATCCACTCCACTCCCATAGTTTTCATCGCGTATATGTTTGCCCGGAAATTTATCTCTGATGGAGATATAGTGTGCCCCGCTCCGTGTCTCGGGAGAAAAACCATGCGGGTTTCTCCAAGAGTTCCCGTAACGAGATTTGAGGAGGGGTTGCCCCACGGAGTTTCTATGGAAACGCTTTTAACGCCAGAGAGCCCTTCCATTTCATAAAGGCCGCTTCCGCCTATTACTCCTACGGTTTTCAAACTTCAGTCTCCATCTGGCGATGCACCGGTTTTGCTAGAATGATCACCCTGTTTTCACCTGAAAAAGGCAGCTTGAGCTCTTTTGTGAGAAGAAGTTCCATATCATCCGGATGCCGGCTCGCGTAATCTTCCCACTCTTTTTTCCCCCGAGGCCCCTTCATTATAACCATCTCCCCTCCGATATCCAGATAAGGAGTGCCGAGAGCAACGACAGTATTCACGCTTCCAACCGCCCGAGAGGTCACCCGGTCAAAACGCCCCCTCATACCCTCGCTCAGTTCCTCTGCCCTGACGTTATGAATATCGATACCTGAAAGTCCCAGAGACCTTTTTATCTCCTTTAGAAAAGCGACTTTTTTTCCCACTGATTCTACAAGAGTGACACTCAGAGAAGCATCGTAAATATAGAGCGGGATTCCGGGAAGCCCGGCACCCGTGCCTATGTCAAGCACCCTTGAACCCGAAGGTATGAATTCAGCCACGGTAAGGGAGTCGAGAAGATGCTTGATTATAATTTCCCGGTCACTGAGAACAGAGCTGAGGTTTATACGTTTCCCCCACTTGCGCAGGAGATCGATGTAAGAGAGTAAAAGATCTGTCCTGAGATTCTTTACACCTATTCGTCGCGCTCCCTCCCTGAGGAGTTGTTCATTAGTCATTTTGACTCGCGGTTGGCAGCATCGCTTGCCGCTTTAAAAGCGAAGGTAAGAAACCCCGTGTGCGCCACGGTCCTGTTATCCGGGCGGGTCTTTCCCGTTTTTACCTGGTAGTTTCTCATTATAAGCTCTACGGTTTCAATTCTGACAAATCCCGTCTCCTCAAGTACTTCCGCGGTTCTTTCCACCTGGTTGTAGGTCGGGGAAATACTCGCGATCCTCCCCCCTGAGGCAAGGGCTTCGTAGGACGCTGGAATTCCGTACCACGGGGAAGGAAGGTCGAGTATCGCGACGTCGACATCCCTTTCCTTAAAGCCCTCTCTGGCATCGCCGCAGTTAAATTCCACGTACCCTGAAAGTCCCGCCCGTCGCACGTTGTCTCTGGCGTTATTCATGAACTGTTCTCTTCTCTCGTACGTATAGACTTTTCCGGAGGGAGCAACTGAATTCGCAAGCGCGATGGTAAGAGCTCCCGAGCCGGTCGCGGCTTCAACAACCCTAGTTCCCGCTTTTACGTCCGTTTTAAAGAGAATCAGCGCCGCGTCCTTAGGGTAAACAATCTGCGTGGCCCTCCTCACCTTCATAATCTTCTGTTCAACGGTCGGAGAAAGAAGCACAAAATCATTTCCGAGACTCGAGACTATAGTCTCTCCCCATTTTTTCCCAAGCGCGGATGAAAGATCAAGTATCCCCATGTGGGAACTGAAGGATTTGCCCTCTTCCACCACTACCATGAAGCTTTTGTTGTCGGGAGAAACGAGAAGAATCGTGTCACCGGATCTTATTTTCATGAAAGCCGTTTTGCCCTCCCCGCACTTATGAAATATTTATAGGTGAAGATAATGCACCCGGCAAGCAAGAATATTCCCACTGCGGAATACATATTGCGAAAACCGTAATCGCGCGCTATGATCCCGAGGCCGAAGGCGAAAAAGTTTATCCCGATGCTAAACGACATATTAAATGCGCCCATGGCTGTTCCCCTCTCATCATCAAAGGCCCTGTCGATAATCATCGCACTTATAGTGGGATAGAGAATCCCGTAACCAATACTGAAGACGAAGGAAACTAAAACGGCACTCAAGGTCGAGTTTATGGAAAAAATCATGAGCAGAGACAAAACCATGATAAACATTGAAGGCAGGGCTATTTTCCTCCTCTCAACAATATCCGGGAGCTTTCCCCCAAGAACCCTGATTAATATCACGGTTATGGAATAGGTAAGAAAAAAACTCCGCGCGCTAATTCCACTTTCTTTAAGAAAAACAGAGAAAAAATTGAGCATGCTTCCAAGCCCAACGGCGATTATAAGGTTGGTCAGCAGAAGCACCCTGAACCTCTCGGAGAAGACGACGTTAAAAAATCCGCTGAAAACGGATCTTTTGGATACAGTAAAACTCCCCTCCCGCGCGAAAAAACAAAAAATAAAGGCAAGCAAGCTGAACAGGGAAGTATAGAGAAAAAAGACCGGGTAGCTGAACCTTTCAATCACCAGTTCTCCTAAAGGAGGTCCAACGGAGTAAGAAGCTATCGTGAAGGCACCGAAAAGGCCGAGTCCGTAAGCCCTTATTTCGCTGGGAACATAATCGGAGACCGCAGTAGCGGCAGAGGTAAAGAAAAAAGCGAAGGCAACTCCCTGCATAAGTCTCAGGATAAATATTTTCACGTCGACATCCGGTATAAAGATATAGAGAAGGGAAATCAGGAACATCAAAGAGGAACCCGCAAGCATGAATCTCCTTCGCCCGTAGTGATCTATCAGAAAAGCCGCAAAGGGAATGGCTCCTATTGAAGTTATGCCGAAAGTTCCCATGACGTACCCTATAAGAGCCTCGTCGCCTCCAATATCCCTTATGAAAAGCGGAAGCAGGAAAAAAGAGGAGAAATTGCAGAAAAAGAAAAAGTTCCCCAAAGTAACCAAGGAGAAATCTCTGTACTTTTGTAGGAGAAGCATCTTAAACGCTGACCTGAAAAAAAGAGAGTAAAGAAGGGGAGTTTACATGATTTTGTACCTTCTATCAGGACAACGGTGATTTTTTGACATGAAAGGGGCTCGTGATATAATACGGCATCTTCTGAGCCGTTAGCTCAGCTGGTAGAGCAACTGCCTTTTAAGCAGTGGGTCACAGGTTCGAATCCTGTACGGCTCATCTTTTCGCCGTCCCCGTCGTCTAGTCAGGCCTAGGACATCGGCCTTTCACGCCGGTAACAGGGGTTCAAATCCCCTCGGGGACGCCAGAAAAAAATCCCCGCTGGCGATTAAAAAACATAATGAAAGCAATCGGCTAGAGCCCACTACTCAAGTAGTTTCTATAAGGTAATTCTGTTATCAAGAGTGTGAAGTGCTACTCTAATTCATCGAGTTGAGTCGAAAATAAAGCAACGGGGGTTGAGATTGCCCGCTGACCCTAGAGATATTTTTCGTACTCCTCTTTGAAAAGATCCGACAGTGCATTGGCCTTGCGGTCATACTCTTCCGGATCATCCCATGAAAGCCTGGGCTGAAGGAGGGTTGAATCAACTCCTGGACACTCAACCGGTACGGACAAATCAAGTATGGGAATTTTGACAAACTCCTTATCGTCAAGCGAACCGTTTACAGCAGCGCTAACAAGAGCTCTTGTGGACGGGAGAGGCATTCTTTTACCGACTCCGAAAGGCCCACCGGAAATACCGGTATTAAGCAGCCAAACACTTACCTCGTGCTTCTCCATTCTTTCTTTCAGCATTCTGCCGTAGAACTTCGGAGGCCTTGGAAGAAAAGGAGACCCGAAACATGAACTGAAAGTTGCCTGAGGTTTGCTTACCCCCCTCTCCGTACCAGCAACTTTCGCCGTGTATCCGAGAAGGAAATAACGCATGGCCTGATCGGGATCGAGTTTCGATATCGGGGGCAGGACTCCGAAAGCGTCATAGGTCAGCATGAAAATACTTTTCGGAATGCTTCCTACTCCCTCAGGAACGATATTCTCAAGCATATCAATCTGATAGGCTCCGCGAGTATTTTCCGTATGCCTATCACTGTCAAAATCTATCTTTCCCGTCTCCAGATCAAGATCAACATTTTCCAGAACCGAACCGAAATTAAGCGCTGCCCGATAAATTTCGGGCTCAGTGGTCGGGCTAAGTTTTATGGTTTTTGCGTAACACCCACCTTCAAAATTAAAAACTCCTTCATCAAACCAGCCGTGCTCATCATCTCCGATAAGCGCTCTTTCAGGGTCGGCGGAAAGCGTGGTCTTGCCGGTTCCCGACAGTCCAAAGAAAAGCGCCACATTTCCATCTTCTCCGATGTTTGCTGAACAGTGCATTGGAAAAACGTCTTTTTCCGGCAGAAGAAAATTCATTGCGGCAAAAACCGATTTCTTCATTTCTCCGGCATAGCGCGTTCCCCCGATAAGAGCAATCCTCCGGCTCAGGTTAAGAAATATAAACGTCTCACTGTTAAGACCGTAGCTCTCAGGATCATCTGCCTTGAAGCCCGGGGCCGAGATGACGGTGAAACCCACTTCCTCGTGCGGAAGTTCCGAAGCGTCCGGCCTTATGAAAAGGTTGTTTACAAAAAGATTATGCCAAGCGAATTCATTTATCACCCTGACATTTGTTCTATAGTCGGGATGGGCGCAGACCTGCAGGTCTCTTACGAAAACGTCCTTCCCTTCGAAATAATTCATCACTTTTTCGTAAAAGTGATCAAATACCTCGGGCGATACAGGCTGGTTTACCGCTCCCCAGTCTATATCCTTTTCCGTAGAAGGTTCCTTTACCACAAACCTGTCCTTAGGAGATCTTCCTGTGTGGGGAGAAGTAAAGCCTACAAAAGTTCCGCTCTCGCCGATGTGTCCTTCATCTCTTTTAATTGCCTCTTCGTAGAGTTTGGAAACAGGGAGGTTGTAATATACGCCGGAAGGATTTTTGAGCTGATGTTTTTCTGAAAGTTCCTTTTCGATCGAAAAATTCTCGGACATGTTTGTTGCCTCCAAATTCCCTGTCGCCTACAGATTTACGAGTAATAAAGATGTCGCGGAAAATCGACTACTCCATTAAAGGAGTTGTAAGATATACAAAGTTTCCCTTTTTGCAAGACTAAAAAACAACTGATCTGCAGAATCCGCAAAGCCCGCTAAAGGAACTGATTTTATGTCTTTGCGCCAACCTCGGATATCCATCCAGTTATGGTATCTATTGAGACTTGGGGATTCTCTACGCAGTCATGTTTTGCATCCGGTATATAACATAGCGTCACGTCTTTGTTGCCTGCCTGATTCATTATGTTCTTAAGTTCCTTGGGCTCCCAGACATCGACGATGTCGTCCTCTGCTCCGTGGATAAACAGAACCGGGATTTTCACATCCTGTATAATCTCGCAGGTTTTCGCGTAGTAGGCATGAGGTCCTCTCATAAACCACCAAGTCCTGTAAGTAAACATCTCGGCATCGACCGGGTTAAAGGAATCGCCCCAGGCCCTGTAGACAATAAATACTTGGTCGTTTTTCTTTTTCTCCGGATTCGAACCCAGCACCTCCCTGGCTTTCAGATAAATAGCCTCATAAGAAGGAATGCTTCTGTTTCTCTCAAGCCTTCTTTGCTGTGAATAGGGAAGAGAGTAGGAACAGCCTTCCAGTATAAGTCCTTTTATCCCAAGAGAACCAGTCTGGGAGGCGTAGTAGACAGCCATGCTAGCCCCCAGGCTGTAGCCCAGCATGAAAATGTTGCGAAACCCCTCTTTTTGGAGGATATTCACCGATTCCTTCATCTCATGAATTGTGTCAGGAAATACCCCCTCCCCCATTATCTGGCCCATGAACGCCATGCGGGTATTCACAGAGAGCGTGCTTATGTTTCTTTCCTTAAGAAGCGGAGGGAGCCTGACCGGGGTTCCCCTTGTGAGAAAGTGTCCCAATACTCCGTAGAGATTTATGATTATGGGAGATTCATAAAGATCTTCTTCCGACGCAAACTCAGGGGTGACGAGAAGAGAATTCACCTCAAATCCATCTTCAGTCTCGTAAGTAAGAAGACTCTTTTGTTCGTTTATCATTGGAGAATCAGACGAACCTTCTGTCAAGCCACCTTACTATAATGTCACCCATTTCCTCCTCTTTCCCTTCGAGATTGTGACCGGTGTTCAGATAGTAGGCGGAAACGTCATCGTTTCCGTTATCTATTGCTATCTGTGCAAGGTTGTGAGTCTCATCGGGTTTTACAAACGCATCGTTCCAACCCTGTATAAGAAGAATCGGCAGTTTTATATTCTCTATCTGCTTATAGCTTTTTACGGCTACCGCTTCGGGGCCGGCAAGGAACCACCAGGTCTTGTAAGTATATATCTCAGTATGTTCCGGCCGGTAGGAGTTCCCTCTCGCCTTAAAGATAAGAATTGTTCTGTCCTGTTCTGAGTCATGAGGGTTGTCACCGAGTATAATCTTCGCCTCCTCATAAACCTCATCGTAAGAAGGCTGGCTCTCCCACTTATTCCATCTTCTTCTAATCGAGTCGGGAATCGAATAAGGAGTAGCGAGGGCAATCACGCCTTTTAGCAGTTCCGACTCATCGGAATCCGGCTGGCGGCTTTTTACCGAAAGGTATCTGAGAACCACTCCTCCCCCGAGGCTGTAGCCCGAAACTATGATTTTCTCATAACCGATCTCCCCCAAATACCTCACTACGCCATCTATCTGCGGAATGGTGTCGTCTACTATCCCAAAGCCGAAGAAAAGCCCGAAACTGGCCATCCTGGTATTTATCGAGATAGACGAATAGCCGGCCTTAGCAAGGAGTGGCGGCAAAAACCTCTGGCTTCCGTCAAGAAAGTTTCCCAGAAACCCGTGAACATGAATAATTATGGTCTTTCTCTTGTCAGAGTCGTTATTAAGCGCTCTGTAGTAAAGGGCGTTAACCCTTCCCTTTCCTACTGGCACAGAAATTAGTTCCTGCTCTACGTATTTCATTATCAAACGCCGGATTAAAAGACACTGATATTATAAAGACCATCCGGGCAAGTCAATAGCATTCGCGAGGAACTCCGAAGCCTGAGAAAATCGCAGGGCTAAAAAACATGCAGAGTCCAGAACTTGCGAGCGGCAAACCCAAGATCAGCAGTTCACATTGTGACTGAATCGGGGTTTTCCATCAGAAAATCCGCTTTCTTCTTTGCTTCCATCCAGTCAGACGCCTCTCCGACTTTTACGAGCGTGTCTTCTAAGGTGGCCTTCAGAAAAAGATCCCCCGTTTCCTTGTTCCAGAATATCTGCCAGTTATCACCCTGAAAACCTCTTAGCCATCCGAAAGGAAAGAATCCGGAATAATCAGCACTGGATTTCATCGGCTGTTTCTCCTCTTACGCGCGGTTAGATGCAAAGACCGGATAAAAAATACCCGCTGGTTTGGGTACCGAAAGCGCTTTCCAAAAATATTTTTAATATTGATGGCCATCATGATGCGTAAAGTTGTTCGAAATACAGGCATACGCTGGACACGCCGCACTTTGAGCATATAGGCTTTCTTGCCTTGCAGATATTTCTTCCGTGGTCACCGAGAGAATTTGAAAAAAATGTCCAGTCCTTTTCCGGAATACACTCCCTAAGGTCGAATTCAATTTTGACGGGATCGGAATTGGAGGTAAGACCAAGGCGTCGGCTTAACCTCATTATATGAGTGTCGACTATGATTCCGGGTTTTCTGAAATGATTCCCGATTATAACATTTGCCGTCTTTCTTCCTACTCCCGGGAGTCTTACAAGATCTTCCATTTCGCTGGGAACTTCCCCCGCATGCCTTCGCATTATCTCCCTTGAACAGTTTATTATCGATTTTGCCTTGTTTCTGTAAAACCCCGTTGATCTTATATCGTTCTGGAGCTCTTCTTCGGATGCCTTAGAAAAGGCCTCTAGGTTCGGGTATTTGCGGAAAAGCCCGGGGGTTACCATGTTCACTCGCTTGTCCGTGCACTGAGCGGAGAGAATAGAGCCGACCAGAAGCTGCGAGGCATTTTCAAAAACAAGATGGCATTTTGCGTCGGGATAGGTCTTTTTAAGAAATCGGAGCACTTTCCGTGCCTTCATCTTTACATCCCGGATACTCATCTCGAACAGCAAAAATATATACGCGAAACTTCTCAAGTCGCAAGCGGATACAATTTGATATTGAGGGAGAACTATGAGGTATTTTTTCTCTTGAGGACATAAAAAAAGGGGGACATGAGTTTCTCAGGTCCCCCTTTCTTCATCTTAACTTTTTCTTACTGAGGATCAGTCAGTTCTGGCTGGTTCAAGGCCTTCTTTGCCCTCAAAAAAATCTTTGTTTATGTCAATAAACTTCTGCCATTTCTCGGGCAATTCATCCTCGTGGAATATGGCATCCACAGGACAGGGGTCAACGCACGCTCCGCAGTCTATACATTCATCGGGATGGATAATGAGTTGATCATCTCCCTCATATATGCAATCAACAGGGCAAGCCTCGACACAAGCTTTGTCCTTCACTCCGATACATGGTTCGGCAATTATGTATGCCATCTTTAAAACCTCCGAATTGGCGCGTTGCCACCGTACGAACTTAACTTTTCTATATTAACTAAAGCTTTTCCAAATAAAAGGCACCCGGCAAGTGATTTTTTTACTCTTCGGGTGTTTCTCCAGAGTTTGTGAGTTCGGGGGTTCCTTGAGCCGGAGCGGCCTCGGGCGAGGAAGCAGGTGCCGATTCGGCTTCCGCATCTGTTTTAACTTCCTGCCATTGCTCAACTTTCTCCGTATCGCGGGCCTGTTCAAAAGGTTCTTCGCCTGGCTGAGAAAGTTCCTCAAAAACTTCACTAGGGGGTTTCTCCACAACTGAACCCGATATTGACTTTACGGAGGAATAACCAAGAAAAAGAGAGGTGATTACAAATATAAGTCCAAAAAGTCTGGTCATCTTTACAAGAAAAGGCATTGCCCCGCTTGAACCAAAGACCGACTCTGAACTCCCGCCTCCGAACATTGAACCTATGTCGCCGGATTTGCTCGGCTGAAGCAGTATGATCAGCACGAGAAGTATGCTGATTATTATGTGAATAATTTTTACCGACGGTATTAAGAACTCCAATTTTTAACCCCCAACGGATTTTATTATTCTGAGGAAAGAGTCAACCGAAAGACTGGCTCCTCCAACCAGAACTCCGTCAACTTCGTCAACGGACATAATTTCCACTATATTACCCGTTTTGACGCTCCCTCCATATAGAATTTTCACGCTATTAGCGGAACCAGGAAACATTTCAGTCAGAAAATCCCTTATATATTGGTGAATTTCAGCTATTTCTAAAGAAGTAGCGTTTTTCCCCGTCCCTATCGCCCAGACAGGTTCATACGCTATAACGACATCCAAGACCTGTTCTTTATCCAGAGCATGCAATGCACTCTCCATCTGAGTTTTTATTGGTGAAAAAAGGAGTTTTTTCCTCTTGGGAGCGTCTTCGCTTTCGCGAATCGCTTCTTCTCTCTGGGCCTCGGTCTCTCCTACGCAAAGGATTGCTTTTAAGCCACAGGAAATAGAGAGTAAAAGCTTTTCACGTATCTGTTCATCAGTTTCCCCAAGTAAGTGTCTTCTTTCCGAGTGGCCGAGAATAACCCATTTGCATCCAGCATCCAAAAGCATCGGCGCGGACACCTCACCGGTAAAAGCTCCGCCAATCCTGCCGAAAACGTTTTGAGCACCAAGATCTATATTTGAACCCGAGATGGATGCCCCTACCACATCAAGAGCCGTATAGGGAGGTACAAGCACTACCTGGCAGGCATCGTAATTCTCTCCTAGAAGATCGACTATTTCACCAGAGAACTCTCGTGCTTCCTCCCGAAGCAGGTTCATTTTCCAGTTTCCGACGACAAGCTTTTTATCCATCTTGTATCCTGTGACGAAAATTCGTCCTGTTTTAAAAAATGCAGAAAGCTACTTTCTGATTAACAGTTAGGCAAGTCCTTTTCTTTTTCAAAGAATATTCATCCCAGAAACTCGCCAAGCCTTCTTATTCCCTCCCTTATGGAGTCGACCGAAGTCGTATAGGAAAACCTCAGATAATCCTTTCCCCTGTCGCTGAAATCTATTCCGGGAGTCACACCCACGTGACAGTTCTCAAGAATGTCAAATGCGAGGCGCCAGGAGTCCCGGCTCCACCTGGAAGAATTCACGAAAACGTAGAATGCCCCCTTGGGCTCGACCGCGATATCAAATCCGATCGAGGAAAGTCCTTTTATCATCTCCTTTCTTCTTTTGTCAAACTCGGCTACCATGGCTTCGCTTTTGCCGCTTTTCTTCACTTTTTCAATAGCCTCCACTCCAGCTTTCTGGACGAACGATCCGGCGGAGATAAAAAGGTTCTGCTGAAGTTTCTGCACGTACCTTACGAGATCCTCGGGAACTATCATGTAACCAAGACGCCAACCCGTCATCGAATAGAGTTTGGCGAAGCCGTTTATCGCTATGGAGTCGTCAGTGAATTCCAGAACTGAGTTAACTCGCTCACCGTAGACAAGACCATGGTATATCTCATCTGAAATCACGAAAAGACCCATTTCGCAGAGCTCCCGGAAAACATCGGCGTCCATAACCGCCCCGGTGGGATTGGCAGGAGAATTTACCAGTATAGCCTTCGTTTTTTTGCCGATGTTCTTTCTGACTTCGGAGGGGTCGATTTGGTAACCATCGCTTTCGTAAACGGGTATCTTCCTCGCAACTCCCCTGGCAACGTTTATTATCTGAGGATAGCATGCGTAATGGGGATCCGTTATCAGTATTTCATCACCGGGGTTAAGAACTGTCAGCATCGCCAGCAGAAGCGCCGGGGAGCTGCCTATAGTTATTATTACCCTTTCATAACCCACTTCCACCCCGTAGGTGTGGCTGTAATCCTCCGCGACGCTTTGGCGAAGCTCGTCAATTCCAAGACTGCTTGTGTACTTTGTATAGCCTTCCTGTATCCACTGCACGGCGGCTGAGCATATCTCCTGCGGAGTATTGAGATCAGGTTCTCCTACCTCGAAATGGACGATGTCCCGACCCTCGCTTTCAAGCTGCTTCGCCCTTTCAAGGATGTCCATTACGTAGAAGGGTTCTATGTTTTTAACAAGATCCGAAATCATGTCGCGAAAGCACCTTGGGAATAGAGTAAAGCAAAAAGCTAACCCCGGGCGGATACGAACCGCTCGTTAATCTGTTTTACAAGAAGATCTCTTTTAAGCTTTCTGAGCCTGTCAAAAAACAATATACCATCAAGGTGGTCAATTTCATGCTGAAGAACCCTTGAGAGCATTCCATCCGCATCGATGGTGAAACGTTTGCCTCTTCTATCAAGGGCAGATACCCGGATATGTTCCTTTCTTCTTATGTTCGCGAAAAATCCGGGCACGCTCAGGCATCCCTCTTCCCCGATCTGAAAACCCCGAGAGGAAACAATCTCGGGGTTTATAAGTTCATAGAACTCCCTTTTATCTTCCTCTGGTAGGGGGACATCAATAAGGATAACCCGGATGTTCTTGCCGACCTGAGGAGCCGCAAGCCCTACTCCATCTGCATCGCGCATGGTCTGCGCCATATCATCCAGAAGACTGACCATGTCTTCGTTGAACTTTGTTACGGGCAGGGATTTTCTCTTTAAGGCTGGGTCGGGATAAACAAGGATATCAAGCACAGGCATCTGGGACGCTTATAGAACAAGGGTTGCTAGAAAACCCCGGCCGGGGTCCGTCACTCATCACCGTGTTTTTCCGTAAGTTTAGGGGCAAGCCAGTTGCTTACCCTAAAGAGCGGAAGGGTTTTCTCCCCGATGTATATTTTTTCGCCTGTCCTGGGGTTTCTTCCCTCATAAGGCTGGTAGCTTTTTGTAAAGAAACTTCCGAAATGTCTTATCTCTATTCTTTCCCCATCGCGAAGCATTTCGGTCATGGCATCAATTATGACGTCCAGAACCTTTCTGGACTCTTCGGAATTAAAATCAAATCTCCGGGAGAGTTCCTTTTCAATGTCCGATTTTTTCATAACATTTAAGAAAACAAGTAGAACTAGGACTCAAGAGTTCACTCTAGATATTTTAAAGCCGTTTGTCAAGAAACCATCTGTCCCTCGGATGAATTTTCTCAGTATCCAAGATTCGGACGGAGCCATTTCTCCGCCTGTTCAAGAGCGATTTTCTTTCTTTCCGAGTAGTTCCTAACCTGATCCTTCTGTATTTTCCCAAGGGAAAAATATCTGGATTCGGGATGGGCCATGTAAAAACCCGAAACTGAACTCGGCGGGGTCATGGCAAAGCTCTCGGTAAGTGATACCCCGGTGTGTTCTTCAGCTTCTAGAAGATCCCAGAGGATACTTTTCTCCGTGTGATCAGGACAGGAGGGGTAACCGGGAGCGGGCCTTATGCCCCTGTATTTCTCATTTATCAGGTCTTCTGAACTCAGTTCCTCCTGCTTACCGTATCCCCAGAGATCTCTTACTTTTTTATGAATCATTTCAGCAAGAGCCTCAGCCACTCTGTCTCCCAGCACGCTTGTCATAATCGAATTGTAATCATCCCCTTTTTTCTTAAAATCCTCGGAAAATTTCTCGACCCCTTCGCCGGCAGTTACCACAAAGCCTCCCATGTAGTCTTCTCTTCCCGAGGACCTCGGAGCTATAAAATCGGAAAGGCAGTAATAGTGCCCTTCCCTGGACCTCATTTCCTGCTGTCTTAGGAAATGAAACACTGCCTGAACCCGTCTTTCCTCTCCGTAGATCTCAACATCGTCTCCGGTGCTGTTTGCGCGGAACACTCCGACAATTGCACGGGGACTGAAGACCTTCTCCAAGATTATCCGCTTAAGGAGAGCCTGGCCGTCCCGGTAAAGTTTTTTTGCCTGATCTCCTTTTTCTGGGTGCTCAAGTATTTTCGGGAAAACCCCTTTAAGCTCCCACGCCCAGAAAAAAGGAGACCAGTCTATATAACCGGCAACCTCTTCAAGGGAGATGTTGTCGAATACAAAAACTCCAAGCCGCCCGGGACACTCTATCTCTACATTCTTCCAGTCAGTGGGAAACGCCTTCTCCCTGGCCTCTTCTATTGAGACATATTCAGCCCGGCCTCGGGCCTTTTCAAAACGCTGTTTTTGCTCCAAGTTGCTTTTTTCCAGTTCTTCCATGTAAACCCGGGCTTTCTCCGGATCCAACATCTCGTTGCAGGCACCTACCACAAGCGAAGCATCGGCTATGTGGTCAACTATGCCACCGTATCCCGGAGCTATTCTTATCGCCGTGTGAGCCCTGCTTGTCGTGGCCCCGCCGATAAGAAGAGGGATCCTGAAACCTTCCCGTTCCATTTCTCTCGCGTTATACACCATTTCGTCAAGGGAAGGCGTAATCAGTCCGCTTAGCCCTATGAAATCTGCCCGATGCTCTTTTGCAACATTTAGTATTTTCTCGCAAGGAACCATTACCCCGAGGTCTATGACTTCGTAGTTATTGCAGCTGAGAACCACGGACACTATGTTCTTTCCTATATCGTGAACGTCTCCCTTCACGGTGGCTATAACGAACTTTCCCTTGACTCCGCTGCTTCCTTCTTTTTCTTCTTCCATAAACGGCTGAAGGTACGCAACGGCCCTTTTCATTACTCTCGCGCTTTTCACCACTTGAGGAAGAAACATCTTGCCGTCACCAAACAGGTCCCCCACCACCTTCATCCCATCCATAAGAGGCCCTTCGATAACCTCAAGCGGGGTTCCGTACTTGGCCCTGGCCTCTTCCGTGTCATCCTCAATGAAATCCGCTATGCCGTTTACAAGAGAATGTTCGAGGCGTTTTTCAACCCCGAGTTCTCTCCACTGCCTGGTTTCCTTTTCCGCACCCGAGGATTTCACCCCTTCAAAATGTTTCGCGTATTCAACGAGACGCTCCGTGGCATCGGGATGACGGTTAAGAAGCACGTCTTCAACTCTTTCCAGAAGTTCGGGTTCAATGTCGTCGTAAACTGCGAGCATTCCCGCGTTTACTATTCCCATGTCAAGCCCGGCTTTTATCGCGTGATAAAGGAACGCGCTGTGCATAGCCTCACGCACAACGTTGTTTCCCCTGAAGGAGAAGGATATGTTGCTTACTCCGCCGCTTGTAAGCGCATTGGGACAGGATTTTTTTATTTCCCTTACAGCCTCGATAAAATTCACGGCATAGGAGTTGTGTTCCTCGATCCCGGTTCCGACCGTAAGAATATTGGGATCAAAGATTATGTCGCAGGGGTCCATGCCCACTTTTTCGGTTAATATGCGGTAGGCCCTTTTGCAGACCTCCACCTTGTCCTCTTTTGAGGCCGCCTGGCCTTTTTCATCAAAGGCCATCACCACGACCGAAGCGCCGTAACGCATAGCTTCTTTTGCCTGCTGGCAGAACACTTCCTCGCCTTCCTTCAGACTTATGGAATTCACGATGCATTTGCCCTGAATACATTTAAGCCCCTGTTCAATGACAGACCATTTGGAGCTGTCTATCATTACCGGAACCCTGGTAACTTCGGGTTCCGACGCTATGAGATTAAGAAACCGCTCCATACAGGCTTCAGAATCAAGAAGTCCTTCATCGAAGTTAACATCTATTATGTTTGCGCCGTTTTCCACCTGCTGAAGTGCTACCGAAACGGCTCCTTCAAAGTCCCCTTCCTTTACAAGCCTGGCGAACTTGGGAGAACCGGTAACATTGGTTCTCTCGCCAACCATTATAAAAGGTCCTCCGGCATCAGAGGTTACTGTAAGGGGCTCAAGGCCGCTTAGCCTGGTTGCATCTTCGTAAGCTGGAACTTGTCTCGGAGAAATATCCCTTAGCTTTTCCACCACCATTGCTATGTGCTCCGGAGTAGTGCCGCAGCATCCGCCGACTATGTTGAGAAAACCGCTCTCTGCAAAGTCCAGGAGAAGAGTAGAGGTGATCTCCGGTGTTTCATCGTACCCAGTCTCACTCAACGGATTAGGAAGTCCGGCATTCGGGTAGCAGCTTATGCGGCAGTCAGCTATCCGTGAGAGCTCCTCTATGTAAGGACGCATCTCTTCTGCTCCCAACGCGCAGTTTATCCCGACGCTGAAGGGTTTTGCGTGGCGAACTGAGTTCCAGAAAGCCTCTACCGTCTGTCCCGAGAGGGTGCGTCCGGAACGGTCCGTTATGGTAACGGAAATCATGACGGGGAGCCTCTCTCCGCGCGCATCAAAAAAGCTCTCAATTCCATATAGGGCCGCTTTCAGGTTCAGGGTATCAAAAGTCGTCTCGGGCATAAGTATGTCCGCACCTCCCTCAACAAGGGCTTCTGCCTGCTCTCGGTAAGCCTCTACAAGCTGGTCAAAGGAAACCGCCCTGTAAGACGGATCGTTCACGTCAGGGGACATTGACGCCGTCTTGTTAGTCGGACCCAGCGCCCCCGCGACAAAACAGGATCTACGGGGATTTTTCTCCATAAAATCAGAGGCTGCCTTCTTCGCGAGTTTCGCAGACTCGACATTAAGGGTCCTGACCCAGCTCTCAAGACCGTAATCGGCCTGAGCTATGGAGGTGGAGCTAAAGGTGTTGGTCTCAACTATGTCGGAACCGGCCTCGAAGTATTCTCTGTGGATCTCATATATGACATCAGGCCTAGTAAGGGAAAGAAGGTCGTTATTGCCCTTCAGGTCTACCGGGTGGTCAGAGAACAGATCTCCCCTGAAGTCCTCTTCTTCGAGGTCCTGGCGCTGGATCATCGTGCCCATGGCACCGTCGAGAAAAACTATTCTCTTTTCCGCAAGAGCCTCGAGCAGCGCGGAGACTTTTGTGTTTTTATCTTCCGTATTCATTCTGCCTCACCTCATAGAGAGACCCTATATTCTCCTTTTCCCGCCGGCAAACGCCGCTTCACGGAAACAAGGAAAGACACGGAGTTTACCATTTATCTCTGAGTTTTCTTAATTTTATGAAAACCGCCATCGGATCATTCTCCAAAGACGGGTCTTTCTCCCTGAGCGTGTCAATAAGGAGAGGGTCGCTTGTCCTCATAAACGGGTTATAGGTTCTTTCCTCCCCCAGTGTTGAACGGGGAAACCTGTCCTCGGAGACTTCCCGCAGCTTTTTCTTTGCATCTTCGTTATCCGGGGTAAGTCCAAGAGCAAACCTAAGGTTGGTTTCCGCATAGTCGTGGCCGCAGAACATCCTGAGCCTGTTGGGAAGATGGGAAAGCTTAGAGGCGAAGGTCTCATAGAGGTCCTCGACTTTTCCCCTGAATTTTACGTTTCCGCACCCCGAGACAAACACCGTATCACCGAGGAAAATGTTATCCCCGATTATAAAGGAGACGTGTTCCGGGCAGTGTCCGGGAGTATGGATTACCTCAAGCCGCTGTTTTCCGAAGTCTATTTCGTCTCCCTCTTCTATGCCCTCGCTTCTAGGAGCGACATAGTCAAGAGCCGTTTTGTGAATAAGTATCTTCGAGGAGAGAAAAACCTTCGTTATGGGGTTGTTTCCGGAAATATGGTCGGGGTGCGCGTGGGTATTTAGGACGTATCTAACCCTGTAATCCCTCTTCCTTATGATTTTCAAAAGAGCGACCGGGTCGAGCGGGTCTATAACTACGCACTCCCCCGTTTCCTCGCACGCCACTAGGTAATTGTAGTTGCTGTCGCTCTCGCCGACCTTGAAGCCGTGTATTGAGAATCCGTTCTCGTTAAGTACGCTCATCCGCGCCTCCTTTTTGCGTGAAAGTGTACCTGAAAGCCCTATTGCGGATAAAAACCGCAGAACCGCGCTATCGGCAAGCCGGGCAGAACCTATCCGACGCCCGCGGTGTAAGTCACGGAATTTCTTTGACATCAAAAGCCGTTAGGGTAGTTTTTACTCCCGATTGACCTTTTGGAGGCGCCATGGGCTTCGTAGAATCTCTTAAATGCAAGGAATGCGCTGAACTTTATCCCAAGGAACCGAAATACGTCTGTGAGACGTGCTTTGGTCCTCTTGAAGCCGTCTACAACTACGACGAGATAAAAAAGCATATCTCAAGAGAAAAAATAGCTTCCCGTCCGCAGAACATATGGAGATACAAAGAGCTCCTTCCAATCGACTCAGAACCCACCTTGGGAACCCAGGTGGGATACACCCCGCTTGTGCGGGCAAGAAACCTTGCAGAGGAGCTCGGGGTTTCGGAAATCTATGTGAAAAACGACGCGGTCTGCTATCCCACCCTTTCTTTTAAGGACAGAGTAGTATCCGTAGCGCTCTCAAAAGCAAGAGAGTTCGGGTTTGATACGACCGGCTGCGCATCCACGGGAAACCTGGCAAACTCCGTATCAGCGATTTCCGCTTCCGGGAATCTGAAAAGCATCATACTTATTCCCTACGACCTTGAACAGTCGAAAATACTCAACACGATAGTCTACGGAGCGAATCTCATAGGCGTAAAAGGCGGTTACGACGAGGTAAACAAGCTCTGCAGTGAAATTGCCAGTAAATACAACTGGGCCTTTGTGAACATAAACATGAGACCTTACTACTCCGAAGGTTCCAAGTCATACGCATTTGAGGTAATGGAGCAACTTGGATGGAAAGCCCCTAAGCACATAGTGGTTCCCATGGCAAGCGGTTCTCTTCTCACCAAGGTCTGGAAAGCCATAAAGGAATTCGAGCTGCTCGGAATCGTTGAGCCTCAGGGTTCAAAAATATACGGTGCTCAGGCAACAGGATGTTCACCCATATCAACCGCGTTTAAAAATGACTGGGAGATGTTCAAGCCGGTGAAACCGGACACTATAGCGAAATCCCTTGCCATCGGCACTCCGGCCGACGGCTACTACGCAATGAACATAATAAGGGAGAGCGGCGGAGCGGCGGAGGACGTAAGCGACGCAGAGATAGTGGACGCGATAGAGCTTCTCGCGAGAACCGAAGGCATCTATACCGAAACCGCGGGCGGAGTAACACTCGGAGTAACGAAAAAGCTTATAGACCAAGAAAAAATTCCCCGCGACGAACCCATCGTGGTATCAATAACGGGAAACGGCCTCAAGACCCAGGACGCTGTTGAGGGAAGACTGGGAGAACCCAATGTGATAGGTCCTACTCTTGAAGATTTTGAAGAGCTTTACAACAGTAAAAAACTGTAGTGTTACGTGTTATAGTGATTAGTATCCGGGTGGAAACAAAATTCGAATAAATCAAGGAAAAAACGGGAGAAAAACATGGTATCGGTAAGAATTCCAACCCCTCTTAGAAAACTCTCGGGAGACAGAGACGAGCTTGCCATAGAAGCATCCACGGTATCCGCTCTCATAGAAGAACTTGAGAGCGAGTGCCCGGGTATAAAAAACAGACTCTGCGATGAGAATGGAAACGTAAGAAGATTCATAAATCTCTACGTGAACAATGAGGATATAAGGTTTCTTGAGGGAGCAGACACTAAACTTAGCGACGGAGATGTCGTATCAATTATTCCGGCGATAGCCGGAGGATGAGTCGTAAGTATACGGCAAGAGTTTTAAAGAAACTAGAGAATACTTCAGGTTTAGTGGATTAATTCTTTTATTTTATTAAAGTATTTTTCAATCAAAGGTTCTTTCTTTCCGTTGTAGCTTCCGGCAAACTCCATTAAAGCTTCCTTCTGTTTTTTGGTAAGTTTTTGAGGTATTACCACTTTTACCACGACGTACTGATCACCAAGATTTCCAGATTCTACATTGACAAGCCCCTTTCCTCTGAGCCTGAAGGTCTGCTCCGGCTGAGTTCCGGCTGGAATTTTCATTTTTGTCGTGCCCTTTAGAATCGGAACATCTATCTCATCTCCAAGAGCCGCCTGAGTAAAGCTTATCGGGAATTCACACACTATGTCGTTTCCATCACGTCTGAAAATGGGGTGTTCCCTCACTCCCACCTGTATGTACAAATCTCCCGGAGGGCCTCCCTGTGCTCCAGGTTCCCCCTCTCCCCTTATCACAAGCCTCATTCCGCTGGAAATGCCGGCGGGGATATTGACCGTTACAGCCTTTTCGGTGTACGAAAGTCCGGAACCCCTGCAGTTCTTGCAGGGATTCGTTATGATTTTTCCGCTTCCTCCGCAGGAAGGACACCCTTGGCTTATTGAAAAGGGGCCCTGAGAAAAAGCAACTGATCCCCTGCCTCCGCAACGGTCGCAAATCGATTCTCCTCCCACCGCGGCTCCGGAACCGGAGCAATCGTCGCAGAGCTTTCTTTTTCTGACTTTTATCTCTTTCTGCGTTCCAAACGCAGCTTCGTCAAAATCCACTTCAAGGTCATACTGCAGGTTCGTCCCCTGGCGCGCTCTGCGCCTTCCCATTCCTCCCGCGAAAACGTCATCGAAAAGATCTCCGAAAAGATCACTGAACCCGGAGAAACCGCCCATGCCGTCGCCCGACATATGGCCGAAACTGTCATAACGAGCCCTTTTATCCCTGTCGTTAAGTACTTGGTATGCCTCGTTTATTTCCTTGAACTTCTCTTCGGCATTCTTATCCCCGGGATTGCGGTCTGGGTGGTACTTGAAAGCAAGATCCTTGTAGGAACTCTTTATATCTTCCGGGGAAGCGTTTTTTTCAACACCAAGTATTTCGTAGTAATCTTTAGGCATTTCAGGATTGGGGGATGGGGTTTCTCGTCAGTCTTTTTCTTCAGAATCTTCCTCAGAGGTTTTTTCAGGACCCTGAGACACGGATACCATTGAGGGCCTCAGCAACCTTCCGTTAAGAAGATAACCTTTCTGGACTTCCGAGATTATAAGCCCGCTTTCGTAAGCCTCCGAGTGCTCCTTATAAACAGCTTCGTGGTAACTGGGATCGAAACTTGTTCCTTCACTTGAGTCTATCGCGGTAACGCCAAAGTTCCCGAGACTCGTAAGAAATTGCGAGTGAACAAGCTTTATTCCATCAAGGAAAGCTACGAAATCAGTTTTTTCACCCAGCGATTCTTCAGAAAGTTCAATAGCTCTTTCAATGTTGTCAAGAACGAAAAGCAGTTCCTTTAACCTCTGCGCGTTTCCGAAATCACGTATTTCCTGCTTTTCCCTGGCAAGTCTCTTTTTATAGTTATCAAAGTCGGCTGAAAGCCTTAGATATTTCTCCCTCAAGGCTTCAAGCTCGGCGGAAACATCTTCTTCCGTCTCTTCCTCTTGCACCTCAGCACCGGAGAGTTCAGACTCTTCTGAATCTTCCGCGCTGTTTTTCTTGTTTTCTTCAATGTCCGCGGCTGTGTTCTCACTCATTCCGTAATTTCTCCGTCGTTAACCCTTTTTGTGACCATTTTCGCCGTGTAGTTCACAAGCGGGATGATTTTTGAATAGTTCATTCGCGTGGGGCCGAACACACCCAGGCTTCCATAGCTGTTCCCCTTGTAATAAGGCGCCGCAACGAGGCTGAAGCCGCGAGGCATTCCTTTTTCTGAACCTATAAAGACCTTTGAGCGGCCATCTTTTATAACCGACCTCAGAAGGCTGGAGAGAAATTCCTGGTCCTCAAGTATCTCGATTATAGTCTTATAGAGACTGGAATCTCCAAAACTCAGAGACTCAATAACCGAGGCCTTTCCTTCTACGAATATCCCCGCCTTCCTTTCTTTCTCAAAGAGTTCACTGCTTATCCTGAGCACCTTCTCAAGAATTTCGCTGTATTCGGTGGTGGTTCTCTTTATTTTCTCGAGCACCACCTTGCGTACCTGCTCAATTGTAAGGCCCAGAATCAGCCGATTGAGGTAGCCCCCTATCCTCTCGACCTGGGAATCCCGAATGGGTTTGGCAAGCCTGATATAGGTTTTTTCCGTAAGCCCGCCCTCAAACACCAAGACCATAAGACATTCCTTCTCCCCCATCTTCAGAAGTTTCGCAGACTTAACTTTGAGGGTGTTTCTCTGGGGAAGCATCGCCAAGCCCGCAAGTTTTGTAAAGTCGGAAAGTATTGAACTCGTGGCGCTTACCACGTGATCAAGCGTACCGTCAATTTCTTCATATTTGTTCTCAAGGAACTGTAGGCCGAAATCCTGTGAGTTTTCCACCCGGAGAATGTTTTCTACGTAATAATTTATTCCTTTCTCCGTGGGAAATCTACCCGAAGAAATATGACTCTGGGTGAGAAAACCCGCTTCCATGAGCGAATTAAGCTCCTGGCGGACTGTGGCCGGAGACCATTTTATACCGTATTTAGATATAAGGGTCGAAGAACCGATGGGGTTTCCGGTCTCAATAAAATGATCCACTACACAGGCCAGAAAAGCCTTGTTTCTTGGAGAGATTGGCTGCGTCATCTATTTTTGAAATATAATTTCACCACGCTACGTTGTCAACGGAGATAGTCGCAATTACCTTTACCCCTGAATACGTTTCGGTGTACCCTGCGTTTCATGTTACAAAATTAAGGTATTGATTCGGTATTATTAAACTCAGGCTGCAAATTACTGAAAGAGGACGGAGCAATCTGTTAAATGGAAAACACCAAAAACTACGAAATTCACCGCGTTGCGGAAAGGGTAAGACATCTCAAGTTGCTTGATTCAGAATTTGAGATGGGAGAAGAATTCTATCCTGCGCATCTGTCTGTGGCTCTTATCGACGCGGTCTTTACCCCTCGAAGCCATTACGAGAATCATGTTCTACCGGTCATCCGGCGCTACTGCGAGCATTTCAACATAGAACGAATCCGATCGGGAAAAAACCGGGAACTTCTTCCGCCAACTCACAAGCAGGAAACGCTCAAAAAACTTGTCTCCCACTACAAAACCCATGGAAAAAAGCACATGCGAGAAGAAATATTCAGGGCTAGGTACCGATCACCTGGGACAAAGATTTTCAAGTCCGATAATGTTTGTCGCGCCGCGAAAGAACTGCTAAAAATCAAAATCAATAACCTGCAGGACGTCTCTTCGACTCAGCCGGACGAGATCAAGAAATCTCTTTGTTCGATAAAGGGAATCGGCGCAGCTACGGCTCACATGTTTCTTATGTACTGCGGCAGGGATGACTACGTAAAAGGAGATGTTCACGTCTGCGCTTTTGTCGCCGAAGCCCTGGGTACGGAAAAGGTTGGACCACGAGAGGCTGAACAGATTGTAATAGGAGCCGCCGGGGAGATTGACATCACTCCAAGGGCCCTTGACTACGCGATATGGAAATACGGGTCGAATTTCTCCGGAGCAGACTCATAACACCAGAACATTTCGCATCTTACAGGACTTTTTGTTCCGCCCCGCCAAACAGCTCCCGCCCGCTTTGACGACGGGCCAATTATAAATATACTTACCCGCAAATGGAAAAATTCGACCTCGCAGTTATAGGATCCGGTCCTGGGGGATACATATCGGCAATAAGGGCCGCGCAGATGGGCATGAAAGTTGCCGTCGTGGAACGGGACAAACCAGGTGGAGTATGCCTTAACTGGGGATGCATACCTTCAAAGGCAATTCTCAAATGCGCCGAGATGTACTCGCATTTTCTTGACTCGAAACGTTACGGAATCACTCACAAGGGGCTATCCTTTGACTACTCGGAAGTAATAAAAAATAGCAGGAAAGCCTCAGCCTCTCTCAACAGGGGCGTAGAGGGGCTTTTCAAGAAAAACAACATCACCCTTATAAGCGGTACCGGAAGGCTTACGTCAAAGCACGGAATCTCCATTATGGGGAAGAAACCTCAGGATATAGAGAGCGAGAGGATACTTCTTGCTACGGGTTCCGTCCCTAGAACGCTTCCCGGCCTTAAAATCGACGGGAAAGTGGTAATGACAAGTGACGAGGCGATAATGCATCCCGAGGTTCCCCGCTCCGTAGTAATAATAGGCGGGGGATACATAGGAATGGAGTTTGCCTATGTCTACAACTCTTTCGGCAGCAAGGTAACAATAGTGGAAATGGAAAAACAGGTCCTGCCGGGAGCTGACGAAGAAATAGCAAAAGAGGCGAAGAAGATTTTCACGAAGCAGGGAATGACTATTCTCAACGAGACTGTGTACAAATCGCTTAAGAAGACCTCAGGTTCCGCAACCGTAACGGTGGAGAGCACTGTTTCGGGTGAACAGACCGCCCTGAAGGCCGACATGGTGCTTGTGTCGGTTGGAAGAAGGGCTGTCGCAAACGCGGCGCCGACTTCTTTTGCCTTCTACGAGACGGGCGACAGCATGGGTCTTGAAGACGTGGGCGTTGAGCTTGATGAAAGAGGGTTCATAAAAACAGACGATGACTACATGACCACCTGCGCCAATATCTACGCGATCGGGGACGTAATCGGAGGTCCCATGCTCGCGCACAAGGCCTCTGAGGAAGGAGTCGTCGCGATTGAGCGGATGAAGGGAATGAACTCTAAAGTGCATTACAACTCGATTCCGGGCTGCGTTTACTGTCAGCCGGAAGTGGCCATGATCGGCCTTACGGAAAAACAGGCAGAAGACCAGGGTTATGATGTGGATATAGGAAAATTTCCTTTCAGGGCCGTTGGAAAGGCGGTGGCGGTCGGAGAAACGGACGGCTTTGTAAAAATGATTTTTGACTCGAGGACAAAGGAACTTCTCGGGAGCCACATAATAGGCCACGGAGCGACCGAGATGATCGCGGAAATCGGAGTGGCAAAAACCCTGGAGACAACTCCTTATGAGATAGCCACTACCCAGCACGCCCACCCCACTCTCTCCGAAGCCGTGATGGAAGCAGCCCTTGACGCGCTTGGAAGGGTAAGGAACTTCTGAGGTACGAGGTATCTTGCCACTGCCCCAATGAGTACCCTGGACATATACGAACTCGGGACGATCCCCTACGAGAAGGCGCTTGAGTACCAGGAAAACCTTCTCGCCAAAAGAATCACAGAAGAAATACCGGACTCTCTTATTCTGCTTGAGCACCCGCCGACTATCACCACCGGAAGGAAGGGAAACACGGGAAACCTGCTTGTAAGAAAGGAATATCTTGAAAAACACGGGATCTCCTTCGTACACGCGTCTAGGGGAGGAGACATAACCTTTCACGGTCCGGGACAGATCGTCGGCTATCCCATACTGAATCTCAAAAATCATGAGATGGACATCCGAAAGCACTTGCGAAGCATTGAGGAAGTAATCATCAGAACGCTCGGCGACTTCGAAATCGAGGGCAGAAGAATAGACGGGGTCACCGGAGTCTGGGTAAAAAGAAGCAAGATAGCCTCCATAGGAATAGCGATCAGAAAATGGGTGACCTACCATGGATTTGCCCTTAACGTCAGCACGAATCTTGATTATTTCGAGCTGATACTCTCCTGCGGAATAACGGATGTGAGAATAACGTCTATCGGAAGCTGGCTTGGAAATGAAGAGAGTATTGGAATGGACGAGGTCACACAGTCCGTAATAAAAAACTTCATGGGTGTCTTCGGTTTTGAAGACTTCACCCTGAAAGGCGAAAAAGAGATAAACTAGGGATTCTCGGAATCAGGGTCGGCAGTTAAAAATGTCAGAAGAAAGAATTCAGAAATTTAAGAAGTTACTTGAGAAAAACCCCGCAAACCCCCTTGTTCACTACAGTCTTGCAAATGAATATTTCAAGCTTAACCGCTACGAGGAAACCATAGAGACGATTAACGTCTACCTTCGTCTTAAAGACGACGAAGGAGCCGCTTACAGGATACTTGGCCATTGCTACACTGAGCTCGGAATGCAGGACAGTGCAAAGGATGCTTATGAAAAAGGTATTGAGGCGGCATCAAGACACGGACATCCGGACATGGCTGAGGAATTCCGTGATTACCTGGAATCTCTGGATATCTAGACACGTTACTTCGCAAGCAGGTTCCATTCAATAAGTATGGAACCGACTACGATAAAGGCGATTCCAGTAATCCTCATGGGCCCCGGGGCCTCTCCCAGAAAAAGATAAGCGTATATGGCCGTAAACATGGGAAAAGTGGCCACTATTGCGACAATTTTTGAGGTATCGGCCATCTGAAGAGCCGTGAAATAGAGAAAAAGACCGATCAATCCTCCGATCAGTCCCGACAGAAGTATCCAGAAAAGCGTCCTGCCGTCGACGTCAACGACCTGGGCGAACCTGCCCGTAGCCAGCACTAAGCCTACGAGACACAACGAGGTGAAAATAAACCTTATCGTGATTACCGAAAGCGGAGAGGCATCCTTCAGGCTCAGTTTTTCAAAAATCGGGTTAATTCCGAATATCATAGCCACAAGAAAAGCAATCAGAGTAGCTTTCATCTTATTCTCCTTACGGTTTTTTGATTCCTCTATTATAACTTACGCCATACGTATTCAGCCTTATTCGCGGTTCGTAGAATCAATAACATCTACAAAAACTGTTAAAATTTACTATATTCAGTTGCAGGGGGAAATTGATATGGCTAAGGAAACTGGGTCCAATCGTCGCAATACGGTCAGCATATCGGCGCAGATTCCCGTGGAACTCGGTGAAATGCTCAGCGAGATTTCGAGAGCAGAGAAAAGGCCAAAGAGTTATTACGTAAAAAAGGCCTTGGAGTCGTTTTTGATGAGCAAGCTTGAAGACATCGAAGACTATGAAGAAGCCGATAGGGTTTACAAGGAATTTATCGCTTCCGGAGAAAAGTCAATTCCTTTTTCCGAAATACAGAAGAAATACGACCTCTAGACTTATGTGGGAAGTGAAATTTACGGGTAAAGCCAATTACCGCCATAGATGACGCCGGACTGGAATCTGCCATTTCTATTTATTATTTCACGCAATGAGAACCTCGCGAAAAACAATTTGTGTAGTTGCTGACGACGTGTTTTTCTCGTCAAAGATTGAGAACACGGCCAAAGACCTTGATATCGGTGTGATAAAGGTAAAAAACCGCGAAGAGCTTCCAGACAAAATCGAGGGGAAAACCATTGACCTTGTGATTATCGATCTTGCCTCAAGAAAAATTGACGCCGAGAAGGTATTTACCAAGCTAAAGAACTCTAAAAAACACGGCAAAGTCTTCTGCATAGGATATCTGCCGCATGTGGAAAGGGAGCTTGCCGATAAATTCAAGGAAAAGGGAGTGGACCTTGTTATTCCAAGATCGAAGTTTTCACGGGAAATGAGCGCGATAATCAAAGAGAATCTGAAACAGCAGTAAGAGAGATACCCGGTCCTCGATTAAGCTTGACAATGAAAAGGGGAATAATAATAATGTTTGCGAACTTTTCTTTCCCTGAATCGTGGTAACAGATTATGTCAGACGACCAATCCAGAATTTGGTTTAACGGAAAAACAGTGCCTTGGGACGAGGCGAACGTGCACGTCCTTACCCACACCCTCCACTACGGCCTCGGCGCCTTTGAAGGCGTAAGAGCTTATAAATGCTCTAACGGAAAGTCGGCCATCTTAAAGCTCACCGAACACATGGAGAGGCTTTACACTTCGGCGCATGTGGCCGGCATAGAGATTCCATATAAAATGCAGACCCTCTGCGACGCGATAATGGACCTTCTGCGTGAAAACGGACTTGATGAAGCTTACATCAGGCCAATAGCTTTCATCGGACCGGGGAAAAAAGGGATACTTCCCGGAGATAACGCCGTAAACGTGGCGATAGCCGTATGGCCGTGGGGGACATATCTGGGTGACGACGCGATTGCCAACGGAATCAGGGTAAAGATATCCTCCTATACGAGAATGCACGTTAACTCGTTTATGACCAAGGCCAAGATATGCGGAAACTACGTAAACTCGGTAATGGCCCGCCAGGAGGCGGCCGACCTCGGTTTTGATGAGGCAATACTGCTCGATTCGGAAGGTTACGTGGCCGAAGGAAGCGGGGAGAATATCTTCATCGTGAGAAACGGTATTCTCAAGACTCCTCCTCTAACTTCCATACTGGAAGGAATAACCAGAAAGTGCGTTCTGGACCTCGCCGCCGCCGAAGGCATCGTGGTAAAAGAGCAGCGTTTCACAAGGGACGAGCTTTATATCGCGGATGAAGCCTTTTTCACCGGTACAGCCGCTGAAGTTACGCCTATCAGGGAAGTTGACGGCAAAAAAATAGGTTCGGGAAAACCTGGAGAAATAACAAAGAAACTCCAGAAAAGATATTTTGCCGTAATAAAAGGCGAGGACGAGAAATTCAGCCACTGGCTTGACTACATTCCCTGAACCGCTTCCCCCATTTTTAACTCAATAGTAATGCGCCCGAAGCTTCTTCAAAGAACTTCATTGTTTGTCTCGCCCATGGCTACAAATCCGGGAACATTCTCAACTCGCTTAATCCAAGCCCGGATTGCAGGATATTCATCTAAAGCAAACCCACCTTCCTCAGCAACATGAGTGTACGCATAGAGCGCAATATCGGCAATTGAGAAAGTCTCGGCAACCAGAAAGATATGAGAAGCAAGATGTTTTTCCATAAGCGCCAGCGCGGCTTCGCCGGGCGCCTTCTTGGCTTCTAACGCAGCTAAAACGTCGCCTGTAAGCTCACGATGCTGGAGCAGAAAACGTGAAGTAGCGATATTTGGCTCATGGCTGTATTGCTCCCAGAACAACCATTGCAGAACCTGGGCTCGCTTGAAGGCCTCAGACGGCAAATAGTCGGTTCCTTCGGCAAAATGAAACAAGATCGCGTTTGATTCCGAGAGCACAGAACCATCTTCAAGCACCAGGGTCGGGATCTTTCCATTCGGGTTGATCGCCAGGAATTCCGGGGTTCGGGTTTCGCCATTCAAGATGTCTAGATTGACTACTTGAAAAGCCTTGCCGGTGAGCCAGAGGATCAGCCGGACCTTGTAGCCGTTGCCGGAAATCGGGTCATCGTAAAGTGTCAACATAGGTCTTCTTCAGTACATCCAAAGTGTAGGGGGATATGCTAGCAGAGCAGATCGTCGGGCACAAGAAGCAACCAGCAGAAAAAACCTACCTGTTCATCAGGTAGTTAACCATGGTTCTCACGCCAAACCCACTCGCCCCGTACTGATACCAGTCAGAAGATTTTTCCACGTACGAGGGGCCGGCTATATCTATATGAACCCACGGAACATCCGAAACGAAGTTCTCGAGGAAAAGCGCCGCGGTTATCGCCCCGCCCCACCTGCTCCCGACATTCTTAACGTCGGCCACTCGACTTCTTATTTCCTCTCTTAACTCCGCATCAAGGGGAAGTTCCCACATTTTCTCCCCGACATCGCGCGAGGAATTCAGAATCGACTTCACAAGATTCGCGTTATTACCCATAACCCCGGCGTTGTGAAGGCCGAGCCCGACTATGCAGGCGCCGGTAAGGGTAGCGAGATCCACTATCTCGGAAACTCCAAGGCGGACAGCGTAGCTGAGCGCATCGGAAAGCGCCACCCTGCCCTCGGCGTCGGTGTTTATGATTTCTATCGTTTTGCCGTTAAGGGCCGTCACCACGTCGTCCGGCTTGTAGGCCGACGCGCCGGTCATGTTTTCGGTGGCCGGGACAAGGCCGTGAACGTTGATGCTGGGAGTCAGTTCTCCCAGTGCCTTCATGGTGCCCAGTACGACCGCGGCACCGGACATGTCCATTTTCATAGTTCTCATGCTGTCTGCAGGCTTAAGGCACAGTCCTCCCGAATCAAAAGTTATACCCTTGCCGACAATAGCGACTTTCTTGCGAGACCTTACCGGAGGCGAGTAGGTAAGATGGATGAACCTCGGGGGCTCACTGCTTCCAAAAGAAACCGCGGAGAGTCCTCCCATCCCCATCTCCCTTATCTCTTCCTTGCCGAGAACCTTGCAGCTGAGGTGCTCTGACTCTTCGGAAATCGAAAGTGCGTGCTCAGCCAGGATTGAGGGCGTAAGCATATTCGGAGGATCATTCACAAGGTCTCTTGAAAAAGCCACGCTCTTTGAAACGGCGCTTGCGTGTGCGGCTTCTGTGCTGAAATAATCGGCCGAGATTCTCCTTGACGCCACACATACTTTTTCTATGCGATTTCTCTTTCTTCCCGAGGATTTAAGCTTTCCGTATTCATACGTGCCGCAGGCCATGCCCTCGAGAAAAACTTTAAGAAAGCCTCTGTCCACGTTGGAAAAATCAACTGAAACCGTGCGGGAGCGCTGGCCGGTTCTCGCGACTGCGATATTTGCGGCGCGAAAAGCCTCAAGTGACCCGAGATTTTCTCTTTTGCCAAGGCCAAGGAGAACAACCGTTTTCGTGTTGAAATCGCCCGGGGTATCAACAAGAATCGTTTTTCCGAAACCGCCCTTAAAATCGGACAGCTTCACTTTGCCTGAAAGAAACCCTCCGAGTTTACTGTCAATTTTCCTGGCAGCGGCAGGAAGCCTCTGCCCTTCATAGCATAGAAAAACGATTGAATCCGACTCAACGTCGGCAACATCACCCTTTATCAGAAAAAAATCCATTTTTTCACCATTTATCCAGATTTAAGAACACGGCCGAGATACCGATATTTTAATAGAGAAGTAATTCTACACTACCAACACCCGGTAAAACAAAAAGAATCTTTTAATACGGGGGTTTTTCAAATATCCTTTAACCGTCTAATCCAGCTAAAAAGAGAAAACCACCATGATCCAAGAAGAAAGAATGACCCGTCATCTGATGGACATCATACGTATAGACAGTCCATCAAGAAAGGAAAAGGATGTAGCCTTGAGGCTCGAGGAAGAAATGAAGGACCTGGGGGCTGACTGCTTCTACGACGACGCGGGAGACAAGGTCGGGGGAAACATCGGCAACCTGATAGTCAAGCTTCCCGGAACAAAGAAGGATGCGCCGCCCTTTTTCCTCTGCTCTCACATGGACACGGTAAGCCCCGGAGAGGGGATAAAACCGAGCGTTGAGGACGGCGTTATGAGAAGCGACGGTACGACGATACTGGGAAGCGACGATAAAAGCGGCGTGTCAATAATAGTCGAGGTGCTAAGAGCCCTAAGGGAAAACGATATTCCCTGCGGGGATATAGAGGTCGCGTTTACCATCTGCGAGGAAGTCGGCCTCCTCGGAGCGAAGTTCCTTGACTCTTCGAACTTCAACAGTTCCTACGGAATAGTCCTTGACAGCAGCACCCCGCAGAGACTTGTCCTCAGGTGTCCCTGCTCCGACATCATGGATGTAAAGATACACGGCGTTGAGGCCCATTCGGGACTCTGTCCCGAGAACGGAATAAGCGCGGTAGAGATCCTAAGCGACGCCGTCTCGAAAATGAAGCTCGGAAGAATAGACCATGAAACAACTGCGAACATAGGAAAGGTAAAGGGAGGATCCGCGACGAACATAGTCCCGGGCCTGGTTGAGATAAAGGCTGAGGCTCGAAGCCACGACGAAGGGAAACTTGACGCGCAGATAAAACACATGCGCGACTGCTTTCTCGAAGCAACAGAAAGCAGGGAACTCCTCCTCGACGGAGAAAGAGTCGGCGCGCGCGCAGAGATCGAAATAGAACGCGTGTATCCCGTAATGAACGTCTCCCCGGAGGCAATTGTGACGGAACTGGTACTCCAGGCCGCCGCAAACCTGGACCACGACATAGAACTTCACACAAGCGGCGGAGGATGCGACGCGAATTTCATAAACGAAAAAGGAATCGAGTGCGTAAACCTGGGAACAGGAATGTATGAGCTTCACACGGTAAACGAGTATCTCCTGCTCGATGAATTCCGCAGGTCAGCGGAGATAGTCCTTGAAACCATAAAGCTGCACTCGGAAAAAAACTAAGCGATGAAGGCTCTAATTCTAGTTGATCACGGAAGCACCGTAGAAGAGGCAAACGCGCTTCTTGAAGAGGTAGCCGATAAGGCAAGAACTTACCGCGACTCGCCGTTTGATATGGTTGAGCACTGTCACATGGAACTTTGCGAACCGTCAATAGAAGACGCTTTTCGCAAATGCGTCGCGGCCGGCGCGAGCGATATAACTGTCCACCCGTACTTTCTCGTACCGGGAAGACACTCAAAATCCGATATACCCAGGATGGTAGCGGAGGCAGCACGAGATTTTCCGCAAGTAAGCTACAGGGTCACAGAGCCATTAGGACTTCATGACAAGATAATAGAAGTCGTATTTGAAAGATCGCTTGTGTAATCCTCGTATAAAATCCGATGAAGAAATATTCAGCTGTCTTTTTTGACCTTTTTGACACGCTTGTAATGTTTGAACCGTCTCTTCTACCGAATGTAACACTTAATGGAGAGACTTGGAACTCCACCGCGCAGCATGTTTTCACACAGATGCGAGAGAGTCTCGGGGAAATGGAATTTGCGGACTTCTACGGACCTTTTGTTGAAAGTCACAGAGAACTCCTGGAACTTAGGCAAAAGGATTTAAGAGAGTATCCGAACAGAAAAAGATTCGAGATATTCATGGAGAAAACAGGTCTAAAAGGAGATGACGACTTGCTTGAGAGGTTCGTATGCTCACATATGGAAAGCCTCAGCGGAGCAATGGTGTACCCGAAGCATCACACGGAAATTCTTTTCTACCTCAAGGAAAAGGGATACAGGCTTTCGGTCGTCTCAAACTTCGATCACGCCCCCACGGCACGAAAACTGCTTGGAAAATTCGAAATTGCGGATTTCTTTGAACATATAGTTATCTCAGAGGAAGTGGGCTGGAGAAAGCCTCATAGGAGAATATTCGAGTTTGCCCTTTCAAGACTCGGCGAGAACGCGTCAGACGTCATTTTCATAGGGGATGATCCAGAGGCAGACATAATGGGATCTTCTGACTGTGGGATTGACTCCATATGGGTAAAAAGAAAAGAACTGTTCACCCGGGCAGAACCAAGATTCATCATAAAAGACCTGCAAGAGCTAAAGGAAATAATCTAGAAGAATACCGCCTTGATGCAAAGACTCACCCGCACAGAAAAAAGACTTCCCGGCACAAGAAGCAAAAACCAAATAGCCACAATACAGAATATGCTTGAGAGAAAGTCCTCTCTTTACGCAGACAAGATCGCGTATTCCATAAGAAAAAATGATCTGTCTGTAAGTTCTCTCACATTCAGCGAAGTTTTCACTCTTTTCACCCAGTTCTCAGCTCATCTCATGTCTCTAGGTCTTAAGAGAAGGGAACATGTGGCGATAGTGGGGGAGAACAGCCCCCAGTGGGCGATTTCCTACTTTGCGGTAATCTGGGCAGGCGCCATAGTCGTCCCGCTTGACGCAAGGGCGAGAACAGAGCACATAAAACAAGTCCTCGTGCTCTCAGATTCGAGGTTTCTCATTGCCTCGGCGGGGTTTACGGAAGCTTTGAGCAACACGGGAGCTGTCGAGCACATAATACCAATGGACGAGGCTCTTGAGGTTCGGTCGCACACTGAAAAAACCGTTCTCGCGGAAAAACTAGAACCCGAAGACATAGCCGATATAGTTTTTACCTCGGGAACCACGGGCAATCCCAAAGGCGTAATGCTCTCTCACGCGAGCATAATGTCAAACCTGGAGACACTTTACAGCGCTTTTCCCATAACAGTGGAAGACACAGCTTTTTCCATACTGCCCATTCACCACGTATACGAAAGAATAGGTGGAATACTGCTGTCTTTTTACTGTGGGCAAAGGGTGTTTTTCTCAAGAAGCATAAAACCGAGGGAAATGCTCTCAGACCTTAAGGTCGCAAGACCGACCGTATGGCTTAACACCCCCTTGATACTCGAGAGACTGCTTCAGAGAATCGAACAGAACAAGGCAAAGAATTTCCTCACAAGGGCCCTCCCCTCCAAGCTTTTCGGGAAAATGGCGAGAAAACGTCTGGGTCTTGACCGTCTCAAACTTATAGTAAGCGGTGGAGCCGCTCTTTCGGAAGCAGCCTCCAGAGGCCTTGAGAAATACGAATTTCCCCTCTTGCAGGGATACGGAATGAGTGAAACAGCTGCGGTTATATCCGCAAATCCTTTTTCGAAACCGAAAAACGCAAGCGGCGGCATGGTGCTTGAAAACAGCGAGGTTGAGATAAGAGATACAGACTCCGAAGGAATCGGGGAAATATGCGTGAGAGGCGCTAGCGTAATGAAGGGTTACTACAAAAACCCTGGCGCCACAAAAGAGATCCTCTCGGATGACGGCTGGCTCAGGACCGGTGATCTGGGTTATTTTGATCACGAAGGTTACCTTTACATAACGGGAAGAAAAAAATCGGTTATCGTAACTAGGGGAGGAAAAAACATCTCTCCCGAGGAAATCGAGGAGAAGCTCACCCCGCTTGAAACGATTGAAGAAGCGATTGTATTCAGCCCTGATGATGAAAGAATACAGGCCGTGATATTCCCGGAAGCGGAAGGAATTTCCAAAAAACTCGGTCAGCCCCCGCAACACGGAGACGATGAAAGAATCTGGGACGTTCTTAAAGACCAGATAACTGAGCTCAACCGCCGACTCGAACCTCACAAAAGAATCAGCCATTTCGCGGTTGCCAGAGAAGAATTGCCGAAAACAACTACGAGAAAAGTAAAAAGATATCTTTTCAGAGATATGGACATATCCAAGACAACGAAATTCATCCATCCCCCAGAAGACAAATGAAAGACAAGGCATCTCTCCAGTTCGCCATGGACCATGGCCTCACCGAGAGCGAATACGAAAAAATAGTCAAAACCCTGGGCAGGGAACCGAATTCAACTGAAATAGGAGTCCTTGGAGCCATGTGGTCTGAACACTGCTCCTATAAAAGTTCCAAGGTGCACCTTCGAAAATTTCCTACAACAGGAGCGCAGGTGATACAGGGTCCGGGAGAAAACGCCGGAGTTGTGGACATAGGGGATGGCTACTGCGTCGTTTTTAAAATGGAAAGTCACAATCATCCCTCTTTCATAGAACCTTACCAAGGCGCCGCAACTGGGGTCGGGGGGATACTCCGGGACATATTCACCATGGGAGCAAGACCGGTAGCGCTTTTGAATTCCCTTCGGTTCGGAAATCCCCATCTCCAGAAAACGAAATTCCTCGTAGAAGGAGTCGTATCGGGAATAGCCGGCTATGGAAACTGCATGGGCATCCCCACGGTAGGAGGTGAAATTTATTTTGACGACTGCTACAACGGAAATCCTCTGGTAAACGCCTTTGCTCTCGGAGTAACAAAAAAAGATAACGTTTTCCGCGGATACGCATCGGGCGAAGGAAATCCCGTAATATACGTCGGATCGAAGACCGGAAGAGACGGAATACAGGGAGCTATCATGGCGTCAGACACCTTTACCGAGGAAACCGAAGAAAAAAGGCCCGCGGTGCAGGTGGGAGATCCGTTCACGGAAAAGCTTCTTCTTGAAGCCTGTTTGGAGCTGTTTAAAACGGACTGTGTTGTTGGGATACAGGACATGGGAGCCGCGGGCCTTACATCTTCTTCAACAGAAATGGCCGATCGTGCAGGGACCGGACTTGAGATTGAAATTGAAAGGGTTCCCAGGCGGGAAGAAAACATGACCCCTTATGAAGTCTTGCTTTCCGAGTCGCAGGAAAGAATGCTCGTGGTTTTAGAAAAAGGCAGAGAGGATACGGCCCGGGACATCTTCAGGAAATGGAACCTTGATTTTTCGGTCATCGGCAAGGTAACCGATTCGGGGAAACTGACCGTTGTGGAAGAAGGGACCACGGTTGCGGACCTGCCCGTGAGTCTTATAACTTCAGGCGCGCCGACTTACGAAAGACCGATAAAGAAACCCGCTTACCTGGAAGAAACAAAGAAACTGAATCCAGAAAATCTCCCCGAACCCGACGACCTTCAGAGAGTTTTTCTTGAGATCCTGTCTTCTCCGACTGTCTCGAGCAAGAAATGGGTGTACGAGCAGTATGACCACATGGTAAGAACTGACAGCGTTTTGGGACCAGGAGCAGATTGCGCGATAATAAGGCTTAAGGGGACGCAGAAGGGAATTGCAATGACATCTGATGTGAATTCTAGATATTGTTATCTAAATCCCCGTGAAGGAAGCAAAATAGCTGTTGCAGAAAGCGTAAGGAATCTGGCTTGTTGTGGTGCTCGTCCTCTTGCAATTACCGATTGTCTCAATTTTGGGAACCCTGAAAACCCCGAGATAATGTGGCAGTTTTCAGAAAGTGTTGAAGGCATGTCGGAAGCCGCAAAGGCGTTTAACACGCCTGTGGTAAGCGGCAACGTCAGTCTCTATAACGAGACTGAAGGTGTCGCCATATTCCCTACCCCGACTGTGGCGATGGTAGGCCTCATAAAGGATACGGCCAAAATCGTCACTCCCTGGTTTCAGGATCCCGGAGACTTGGTGATACTGCTTGGGGGAGCTATGGAAGAAGATATAGGAGGAAGCGAGTATCTTAAGAATGAACATGGCTTGGTTGATGGGGAGCCGCCTTCAATTGATCTTGATAAGGAAAAAAGGCTTGCCGAGATGTTGATTGCGTGTGCTTCTCAAAGTATAATTAGGTCGGCGCACGATATATCTGAGGGCGGCTTTGCGGTGACGCTCGCGGAATGTTGTTTTAGTCCAGACGGCACAAGGGGGGTCCTGGTAAAAGCGCCCGACATAAATGAGAACTCTCTTAGAAGCGATCTGTTTCTTTTCTCCGAAACACAATCCAGGGTAATAGCAAGCATTAACGAGGATAGTTGGGAAAAAGTAAAAGAGATGGCAAGCGATTACGATGTCCCCGCGCTGCGTGCCGGAGTTGTTACTGATGACAACAGGTTCTGTGTCGAAGATTCAATTGACATGAAAATCTCAGCAGTTCATGACGCATGGTCTATGGGCTTTGAGAGAAGCCTTTCAGCCACAGAGGGGTAAAAATGGCGAAGCTACGCGAAGAGTGTGGAGTCTTTGGAATATATGATCATCCCGAGGCTGCCAACTTTACCTATCTCGGCCTCTACTCTCTACAACACAGAGGGCAGGAAAGTGCCGGCATAGTGTCAACCGACGGTGAAAAGCTTTATTCTCACCGGAAAATGGGGCTTGTAACCGAAGTTTTCGACGGAGAATCCATATCAAGCCTTCAAGGTACTACCGCAATCGGCCACGTAAGATACTCCACAACTGGCTCAAGCAACAACAAAAATACCCAGCCCCTGATAATGAACTACGAGAAGGGGGAACTCGCGGTCGGGCACAACGGCAACCTTACAAACGCAAAAGCGCTAAGACACAAGCTTGAAAAAGAAGGTTCAATATTCCAGTCAACAACGGACACTGAGGTAATCGTACACCTCATAGCAAGATCGAAGGAAAAGACTTTTCTCAAAAGAACCATAGAAGCCCTTACTGAGTGCAAGGGAGCATATTCTCTTGTGTTTCTAACGCCTAAAGGCCTGGTAGCTGCACGTGACCCCCATGGATTCAGGCCTCTTGTTCTCGGAAAGATTGATAATTCTTACGTTGTGGCTTCCGAAACATGTGCCTTTGAACTCATAGGAGCCAATTATATAAGGGAAATAGAACCCGGGGAAATAGTATTTATAAATGAGAACGGAATCAGGTCATTCAAGCCGCTTCCTAAAAAACAACACAAATACTGCGTATTTGAGAACATATATTTTTCTAGACCCGATTCATTCCTCCAAGGAAGAAACATTTATCAGATGAGAAAGAACATGGGCAAGCAACTCGCAATCGAGTCTCCGGCCGACGCAGACATAGTTGTAGCCGTACCCGATTCGGGGACGCCGGCGGCCATGGGATATGCCGAGCAACTTGGAATTCCCTTTGAAACGGGGTTTCTGAGAAGCCACTATATAGGAAGAACCTTTATAGAACCTCAGCAGTCAATAAGAAACTTCGGAGTGAAACTTAAGCTCAGCGTGATAAAGGAAGTTATAGACGGTAAAAAAGTAGTGGTAGTCGATGATTCCATAGTGAGAGGCACAACCAGCAGAAAAATTGTCAAGATGATACGCGATGCCGGTGCCAAGGAAGTTCACATGAGGATAAGTTCTCCTCCAATGAAATTTTCATGCTATTATGGCATAGATACTCCTCTCAAAGAAGAACTCATAGCGCATTCGCTCGAAGTGGAGAAAATAAAGGATTACATAACCTCCGATTCTCTGGGATACCTAAGCAAGGAAGGAATAACAAAAGCCGTTACCAACGGCGATAAAACCTCTAACGGAAGAGCAAACTACTGTTTTGCGTGTTTTGACGGCAACTATCCGGTGGAAATAACGGACGAAAAAATATCGCATCAACAGATGGATCTTTTTTAGACCTTTAGTACCGCATTTAAATGGCAGTTTGAGTTATACTGCCGAAAGTTTCCCGAGAATTTCCTCAAGCTTCTTTTTGTGGCTTTGAAACTCATCCAGCTTCCCCCTTTCCTTTTCCACAACATCCTCGGGAGCACGTTTGATAAAATCGCTGTTTGCAAGTTTACCCTCGGTCTTTTTAAGTTCCTGTGAAACTTTTTCCAGGTCCTTGCTCAACCTGGAAATCTCCTTCTCAAGATCAAGCAGATTCTCAACCGGCATAACTATTTCTACTCCGGAAACAACTTCTGAGATTGCTTTGCCCTGGAAATCCCCACCGCAGACAACGCAATCGCTAAGAGAAGCCATGCCGAGGATAACCTCAAGATTCTCCCTTAAGACATTTTCTGTCTCACCGCTCTCAGAATTAAGGTGGATAGACACTTTGTCCGACGGATGAACTCCCACAATGGCCCGCAGGTTTCTTATTCCGGTTACAATGCTTTTTATAAGTTCAATCTGGTCGGATTCTTCTTTGAACATCTCGTTTTCTCTCGGTGTCGGATATCGCGCGTCGAGAATACTCCTTGAGTCAAGCCCCTCCTCTTCATGAAGACTTATTCCCCTTTCCCTGAATATTCCGAAGATCTCTTCCGTAATATAAGGCGCAAAGGGATGAAGCGCCCGCAGAGAACGGAGCAGGACGCGCACAAGTACGTTAAGAGTAGTCTTTTTTGATTCGCTATCCTCTCCGTAAAGCGAAAACTTGGATATCTCGAGATACCAGTCGCAGTAATCATCCCAGATGAAGTGATAAAGCGCTTGCGAAGCCTTGTCGAACTCGTAGTTCTCGATGAATTCCTCAACTTCTCCCAGCGTAATATTCAATCTGGTAAGAATCCACCGGTCGGGGACGCTTAAGGAATCGGTGTCAATATCGGAGTCGTAAATAATTTCCGGTTCTAGGTTCATAAACACAAATCTGGTCGCATTCCATATCTTGTTCATGAAGTTCCTGTATCCCTCAATAACAGGGAAAGTAAGTTTTATGTCCCTTCCCTGAGCTGCAAGCGCCGCAAGGGAAAAACGAAGCGCGTCGGCGCCGTATTTTTCGATCACGTCAATAGGATCAATAACGTTGCCCGTTGTCTTGCTCATCTTGCGACCCTTAGCGTCCCTTATGAGCCCATGCACATAAACATCCCTGAAGGGCACATCACCCATGAATTTAAGTCCCAGCATTATCATTCTCGCGACCCAGAAGAAAATAATGTCAAATCCAGTAACCAGACACGATGTCGGATAGTAATGCCCGAGCGCTTCGGTATCCTGCGGCCACCCCAGGGTGGAAAAAGGCCAGAGTCCGGAAGAAAACCACGTATCCAGTACATCCGGATCCCTAACAAGTTTGACTTCCTCACCATAATGCTTCTTCGCAGAGGCGGCGACTTCGTTCTCATTCATGCCGACGAAGATCTCTCCGTCAGGACCGTACCATGCGGGTATTCGGTGTCCCCACCACAGCTGTCTTGAAATACACCAGGGCTCTATATTTCTCATCCATTCAAAATAAGTGTTTTCCCAAAACCCGGGATGAAACCGTATCTCGCCCCGTTCCACACACGAAATGGCTTGAACGGCAAGCTCCTCGGCATTTACGTACCACTGGTCAGTCAGCCAGGGTTCCACGACCGCCCCCGAACGGTCACCGTAAGGAACCGTATGAGCGGTTTGCTCAACCTTTACCAGAAAACCCCCTTCCTCAAGGTCCCTGACTACCGCTTTTCTTGCTTCAAACCTCTCAAGTCCTTCGTATTTGTCGGGAACGTCACCTTTTACATATCCTTGCTCGTCAAGAATGTTTACGATATCGAGACCATTTCGTTTTCCGACCTCGAAGTCGTTAAAATCATGCGCCGGAGTTATCTTCACGGCTCCCGTACCCTTCTCGGGATCGCTGTACTCATCCGCTATTACGGGAATCTTCCTTCCCACAAGAGGCAAAATCGCATTTTTGCCGACTAGATCGGTGTATCTCGGGTCATCCGGATGAACTGCAACTGCGGTGTCTCCAAGCATGGTCTCGGGGCGTGTTGTAGCTACAGTAAGGAACAGGCCTTCGTCCCCTTCTATCGGATACCTGATATACCAGTAGTTTCCCTGGGTTTCTCTCTGCTCCACCTCCAGATCCGATATGGCGGTACGAAGCTCGGGATCCCAGTTAACAAGCCTCTTGTCCCTGTAGATAAGTCCCTCGGAGTAAAGGTCAACAAAAACTTTTCTGACCGCCTCCGAAAGGCCTTCATCAAGGGTAAACCGCTCCATTTCCCAGTCGGGAAGCGCTCCGAGCCTTTTGAGCTGCTCGGTAATGCGACTGCCTGAATTCTCTTTCCACTGCCAGATCCGTTCAAGAAATTTCTCCCTGCCCAGATCGCTTTTCGTGAGTCCTTCGGAAGCAAGCTCTTTTTCAACCATCATCTGAGTCGCAATACCGGCGTGGTCCGTTCCCGGAACCCAGAGAACGTCAAAACCCTTCATTCTCCTGTACCTGACCAGAATGTCCTGAATGGTGTTGTTAAGGGCGTGGCCTATGTGGAGAGATCCCGTTACGTTGGGAGGAGGAATGACAATCGAGAAAACTTTTGCCGAGTCCGTTATCTCGGACTTGTGAAGTCCTGAGGAAACCCAGAAATCATAAGTTCTCTGTTCAACCTTGGCAGGGTTGTAGCTTTTTTCCATGGCTGATCGAAAGAAAGAAACAGACCGCAGAGGAAATATCAGCCTTCTAGCACAACATCTTCGCTCTTTTCTTCGATTTCCGGTACGGGTACCGGTATTTCGGGTGCTTCGGTCTCTATATTTATGTCCCTGTACATGGGGAGGCCGGTGCCAGCCGGAATCAACCTGCCCACTATGACGTTTTCCTTGAGTCCCCTGAGGTCGTCTTCTCTGCCCTCGCAGGAAGCCTCGGTAAGAACCCTTGTGGTTTCCTGAAAAGAGGCCGCGGAAAGCCAGCTGCGCGTACTCAGCGAGGCGCGGGTTATACCCAGAAGAAGCGGTTCGGCCGCTGCAGGGGTTCCGCCTTCCTGAACGATTTTCTCGTTTTCCTCGAAGAATACGGTTTTCTCTATAGCCTCGCCGACAAGCATCGTGGTGTCGCCGGGATCTTTTATCTTCACCCTTTTGAGCATCTGCTTGACTATAACCTCTATATGCTTGTCGTTGATCTTCACGCCCTGGAGTCTGTAGACCTCCTGAATTTCGTTAACCATATAATTGGCAAGGGCTTTTTCCCCCATGATATTCAGAATGTCGTGAGGGTTAACCGCACCGTCAACAAGCTGGTCGCCCGAAGATACGAACTCCCCTTCCCTGACCAATATATGTTTTCCCCTGGGCACCGTATACTCTTTTGGTTCCCCCATTTCCGGAGTGACTACAACCCTCTTTTTTCCCTTTACATCTTTTCCGTAGGAAATGAGTCCGTCGATTTCGCTCACAACCGCAGGATCTTTGGGTATTCTGGCTTCAAAAAGCTCGGCAACTCTTGGAAGTCCTCCGGTAATGTCCTTTGTTTTCGATGTCGCTCTCGGAATCTTCGCAAGCACGTCTCCCGCCTCTATATCATCCTTGTCACCAACCTCTATTATGGCGCCAACGGGAAGCGAATAAGGGATTTTCTTCTCCTTTACAGAATCTTTTTCTTCGGAGTTCAAATCTTCGGTTCTTACTTCGACATCAAGCGTGGGATGCATCTCCAGGTTCTTAGTCTCAACTACGACCCTTTTGAAAACACCCGTGACTTCATCCACCTGCTCCTTATAAGTGGCTCCGGCTTCAAGGTCCCTGAACCTTACGACACCCGGAACCTCCGAGATTATCGGGTTCGTGTAGGGGTCCCATTCCGCAAGCATCTTCCCCTTTTTTACCTTGTCTCCTTCCTTCACATTAAGCCTGGCTCCAAGAACAACGGGACATTTCTCCCTTTCATACCCCTTGCTATCCTCAATTGAGAGCACGCCGCTTCTGCTGGTAACCACCAGTTTGTTGTCACGCCCCTTCACGGCCTTTATGTTTTTAAACCTCACTATTCCCTCGTGCTGGCTCTCAAGAGTGCTCTCAGCCGCTCTCTGGCTCGCAGCACCACCTATATGAAAAGTTCTCATGGTAAGCTGAGTGCCGGGTTCCCCGATTGACTGGGCCGCGACAATACCTATGGCTTCCCCCATATTCACGAGCTTTCCTGTGGAAAGATTCCTTCCGTAGCAAAGCCTGCAGACGCCGGTTCTGGTCTCACAGGTAAGAACGGAACGGATACTCACCTCGCCTATGCCCGCTTCGTCTATTTCCTTAACCGTGGTCTCGTCAACTTCCTCATTTGCCTCAATGATAGTCTCTCCGGTCTTGGGATCTTCTATATCTTCAAGCGTTACTCTTCCCAGCACCCTCTCTCCCACTTTCTCGATTATCTCCCCGCCTTCAACCAGATCGCTGACCTTGATTCCCTCTATAGTGCCGCAGTCAAGTTCAGTAATCATTACGTCCTGAGCGGCATCGATCAGCCTTCGCGTCAAGTAACCCGCATTTGCCGTTTTAAGCGCCGTATCCGCAAGTCCCTTCCTCGCGCCGTGGGTAGAAATAAAATACTGAAGCACCGACAGACCTTCGCGGAAATTGGAGGTAATGGGGGTCTCTATGATCTCCCCCGACGGCTTCGCCATAAGTCCTCTCATGCCCGCAAGCTGCCTTACCTGGGTCTGGCTTCCTCTCGCACCCGAATCAATCATCATGTATATGGGGTTGGAACTCGGCCCGGTTATACTGGTCTTTTTGCCGGTCTTTATTTCCTCGGAAGAGATTTTTCTCATCATCGCCTGGGCAACTTCGTCACTTGTTTTCGCCCAGATATCTATCACCTTGTTGTATCTCTCCCCGTCGGTTATCAGTCCCTGGGAATACTGGTTCTGAACCTTCAAGACTTCATCCCTGGCATTCTCCAGAAGGTCTTTTTTCGATTCGGGAATAATCATGTCCGTAATCGAAATGGAAGCACCGGACTTAGTTGAATACTTAAATCCGAGAGTTCTCAGGCTGTCAGCCAGCAAGACCGTGCTTTTGCCGCCGGTTTTCCTGAAGCACTCATCGACAAGAGCTTCTATGGCTCTTTTTGTCATCGGCTTGTTAATAAGGTCAAAGGGAACGCCTTCGGGAACGACCTCGTACATTAGAATTCTTCCGACGGTCGTGGGATGGTTCTGCCCTTCAATCCTGACGGTTACGCTATCATGCAAGCCAATTTTGCCCAGCTCATAGGCAAAAACTACCTCGCGCACCGAGAGAACATTCCCTGAATCAGCACTTTTGTCCGACGCGGCATCCCTTGTCAGATAGTAAAGCCCGAGAACTATATCCTGAGTGGGAAGTATTATCGGCTTTCCATGCGCAGGGGAAAGAATATTGTTAGTTGACATGACAAGCGAGCGGCATTCAGTCTGCGCTTCAATTGAAAGCGGAACGTGGACCGCCATCTGGTCACCGTCAAAGTCAGCGTTGTAAGCCGGGCACACAAGGGGATGAAGCTGTATGGCCTTGTCTTCAATAAGCACCGGCTCGAAAGCCTGTATGCTAAGACGATGGAGAGTCGGGGCTCTGTTAAGAAGCACAGGGTGCTCCTTGATAACTTCGTCAAGAGCATCCCAGACCACCGGGGCTTCACTGTCAAGCAGTTTTTTCGCTATCTTTATCGTTGCCGCTTCGCCCCACCTCTCGAGCTTCTGGTAGATAAAGGGCCTGAAAAGCTCAAGCGCCATCTGTTTGGGAATTCCGCACTGGTGAAGACGCAGGTCCGGGCCCACGGTGATAACCGATCGGCCCGAGTAATCGACTCTTTTTCCAAGAAGGTTCTGCCTGAATCTGCCTTGCTTGCCTTTGATTATGTCGCTCAGACTCTTAAGAGGCCTGTGGTTGTGGCCCAGAACGGGTCTTCCCCTTCTTCCATTTTCCAAAAGCGCGTCAACGGATTCCTGCAACATCCTCTTTTCATTTCTAACTATTATGTCAGGAGCGCCGAGTTCAAGGAGCTTTCTCAGCCTGTTATTTCTGTTAATCACCCTCCTGTAAAGATCGTTAAGATCAGAAGCGGCAAACCGTCCCCCATCAAGAGGGACAAGAGGCCTGAGATCCGGAGGAAGAACAGGAATGGTAGTCAGAATCATCCATTCCGGCCGGTTTTTGGATTTGCGAAACGCCTCACATATTCTCAGTCTTTTCGCAATACGGGCTTTTTTAATCGGAGACCTGGTCTCTCTCATGCTTACTCTGAGATCCTGAGACAGTTCATTGAGGTCTATTGTCTTCAGCATCTCCCGCACGGACTCGGCCCCCATGCCGACGACAAACTCAGAACCGAACTGCTCCCGCTTGTCTCTGTACTCATCTTCCGTTACTACCTGAGCAAACTTGAGATCGGAAACCCCCGGATCCATAACTATGTAAGCCTCGAAATAAAGCACCCTCTCCAAGTCCTTTAAAGTCATGTCCAGAAGCATTCCTATTCTGCTTGGAATGCTGCGGAGAAGCCATATGTGCGCTACAGGAGAAGCAAGTTCTATATGACCCATTCTCTCCCTTCTGACCTTGGAGGAAATTACTTCCACACCGCATTTCTCGCACGTTACCCCTCTGTGCTTAAGTCTCTTGTACTTTCCGCAGGTGCATTCGTAATCTTTCACGGGCCCAAATATCTTGGCGCAGAAAAGACCGTTTCTCTCCGGCTTGAAGGTCCTGTAGTTTATAGTCTCCGGTTTTTTTATTTCACCATTTGACCATGACCTAATTTTTTCCGGAGAAGCTATGGAAATTTTTATGGTCGAATAATCAGAAGGGTTTTTCGGCTTTTCAAAGAGCGTGTCTATATCCATGGTACGGTTCCCTCCAAATTAATATTTAGGAAGCGAATCAATTTCCGCTTCTTCCTCAATAAGATCGACATCGAGTCCCAGCGCCTGCAGTTCCTTGCGCAACACTTTGAAAGATTCAGGAAGGCCTGGTTCAAAGTTCATATCTCCTCTCACGATCGAGTCGAAGATCCTGGTTCTTCCCGCCACATCGTCCGACTTTATGGTAACAAATTCCTGAAGCGTATAAGCCGCTCCATAGGCTTCAAGTGCCCAAACTTCCATTTCTCCGAGTCTCTGCCCGCCAAAGTGCGCCTTCCCTCCAAGGGGTTGCTGGGTTACAAGGGAGTAAGGCCCGATCGCCCTGGCATGAATTTTTTCTTCCACAAGGTGGTGGAGCTTTAACATGTACATTATTCCCACGCACACCTTCTGATCGAAAGGCTCTCCGGTCTGACCGTCAAAAAGGATGGTCTTTCCGTCTTCGTGGATACCGGCAAGCCTCTGTATCCGCGAGATTTCAGCTTCGTCGGCACCATCGAAAACCGGAGATTTCACCGGAATTCCGTCTTTGAATTCCACTACCAACTCAACAAGACTGTCCCTGTCAGACGACTCAATAAGCTTCCCTACTTCCGAAGAATCCGAATATATTTCCAGAAGCTTATCTCTTAAGGCTTCCGTGCCGAACTCGCCCTCCACATACTCGCTAAGCTGCCTTCCAAGTTCTCTGCCGCCCCATCCCAGATGGGTCTCCAGTATCTGCCCGACATTCATTCTTGAAGGCACGCCGAGGGGGTTAAGCACCATATCAACCGGCCTTCCGTCAGAGAGATAAGGCATGTCTTCCTGCGGAAGTATTTTCGACACGACACCCTTGTTGCCATGGCGTCCCGCCATCTTGTCGCCGACCTGAAGCTTTCTTTTAACCGCAATGCGGACTTTAACCACCCTGAGAACCCCGGGAGGCAACTCGTCGGGCTTTTTAAGCTTCTCCATGCGCTGTTCATAAGCAGCACTCACGTATTCAATACGCTTGAGAACCCTCTCGACTATTCCGACCAGTTCTTCACCCGCTTCGGGAAGACCCTTAATCCTGACATCAACCAGCTTTTCCAAGGGGATAGCATCGAGAATCTCCTCGGTAATTTTCTGCCCGCTCTTAAGAACCGTCTTCCTGTTAACCGTAATCTTGGAAAGGGAGGTCTTGCCGAGAACTATATGCTTTACCCTGTCGACCGCATCCCTTCTTAGAATGCTTACCTCGTTTTCCTTATCCAGCTTTAATTTCGAGATCTCATAGTTCTCGATAAACTTACTCCTGTCGTCCTTGTCCACCGAGCGGGATACGAGAGTTTCAACATCTATCACGGTGCCGTGCACCCCGGAAGGCACCTTGAGAGAAGAATCCTTGACGTCTCCGGCCTTATCTCCGAATATTGCCCTCAAGAGCCTTTCTTCAGGAGAAAGCTGGGTTTCGGCCTTCGGAGAAATTTTTCCGACCAGTATATCCCCGGGTTCAACTTCGGCACCTATCATTATTATTCCGCTCTCATCCAGGTTCCTCAGCGACTCTTCCGACACGTTCGGTATATCTCTGGTTATGTCTTCTCTGCCGAGTTTCGTTTCCCTCGCCGTACACTCAAACTCTTCAATATGGATCGAAGTGAACGCGTCGTCCTTAACAACTCTCTCGGATATCAATATCGCATCTTCAAAGTTGTATCCCCCCCACGGCATAAAAGCGACAACCATGTTCTGTCCGAGCGCGAGCTCGCCGTGGTCCGTTGAACACCCGTCAGCTATTACCTGCCCTTTTTTAACCCGCTGCCCCTGGCGAACTATGGGATTTTGATTCCAGCAGGAACTCTGGTTTGACCGGTGGAACTTTATCAGGTTGTAGATGTCAACCCCTCCTTCCCGGCTTCTTTCCGTAGACTTGACTACGATCCTGACCGCGTCCACAGATTCCACCACACCATCCCTTCTGGCGACAACGGTAACCCCGGAATCCTTGGCCACCTTGCTTTCAAAACCCGTCCCCACAAGCGGTGAAGTACTTTTTATCAAAGGCACGGCTTGGCGCTGCATGTTGGAACCCATGAGAGCTCTGTTCGCGTCATCATGCTCAAGAAACGGAATAAGAGAAGCTGAAACCGATACAAGCTGTGAAGGGGACACGTCCATAAACTCAACCTTCTCCCTCTCAACCATCATAAATTCCCCACTTCCCCTGGCGGAGACAAAAGGCAGTTTGAAAGACCCGTCTTCTTCAAGAGGGGCGTTTGCCTGAGCCACCACGTAGTCCTCTTCCATAAGAGCGTTCATATAAACTATTTCATCCGTAACACGCCCGTCCTTCACTTTCCTGTACGGCGTCCGGATAAACCCGGATTCGTCTATCTTCGCGTAGGTGCTAAGGCTTGAGATAAGTCCGATATTAGGACCTTCAGGGGTTTCTATGGGGCATATTCTCCCATAGTGAGAAGAGTGAACGTCTCTCACTTCAAATCCTGCCCTCTCCCTGGTAAGTCCACCCGGACCCAGCGCGCTCAGCCTTCTTTTATGAGTTATTTCCGAGAGAGGATTAGTCTGATCCATGAACTGAGAAAGCTGGCCCGTGGTGAAAAACTCTTTCAGAACCGATGTCACGGTTTTCGGGACGAGCACTTCGTTGGGCATAAGGTTCTCTATGGTCTGGTATCCCATTTTTTCCTTTACGAAACGGGCAAGCCTTTCGAGGCCGTGATAAAAACGGTCCTCTATGAGTTCCCCGACAGTTCTGACTCTCCGGTTTCCGAGGTGGTCTATGTCGTCTGTGGATCCCCTGCCGCCTTTTAAATCAAGCAAGTATTTGACGGTCAGCAGAATGTCTTCTCTGTCCAAAGTGAGATGATCTTCTTTTACCCCCTTCCTCTTAAGCTTATAGTTGATCTTGATTCTGCCCACTCTCGAGAGTCTGTATGACTCGGGAGTAAAGAACATGTTTTCAAAGAAAGTCTGTGCGACCTCGTTTGAGGGAGGATCCGTCGGTCTGAATTTCTTGTATATCTCTGTTACGGCTTCCTCGCACGAATCCACCTTGTCGGAGAGAAGCGTGGTCCGAAGGGAACTTACGAACAGGGTTTTGTCTATGTAGTAAACCCTGAGGGTTTCTCTGCCGATGCGGCGCAGTTCCTTGAGTTTTTCTTCTGTTATTTCCTCATTGAAATCAAGTATTACTTCCCCCGTTTCGGGATCGGAGACTACTTCGGCCGAGGGTTTTTCAATTATCTCTTCATCTGAGACGGGTACGGAAGTCATGCCGGCTTCTTCGAACCTAGGGAGAAGGTTCTTAAGCCTCCTTCCCTTTCTGCCTATAAGTTCCCCCGTTTCCGGATGGATTATGTCTTCAGTCGCTTTCTGATAGGAAATTATCTCGGTTGTTGTCTCCTTTTTAAAACCATCCGGCCCCGAGTCAAAAATTTCCGCGTTTACTTCCTTTCTAAGTTCTTGCGGTTCTATGTGGAAAGTCTCCACGGGATAGAAAAAATCCATTATCTGCTGTTCATCGTAGCCCATAGCCTTGAGAAGGACGGTGACATGGAATTTTTTCTTTCTGTCTATGCGCACATGGAGCATGTCCTTAAGATCGTATTCAAAATCAAGCCAACGACCGTTCTGGGGAACGATTCTCGCTATAAAGGCCCCTTCCTTTCCAGACAACTGGCTCTTACTTTTATCTCGATCAAAAAAGACCCCGGGAGATCTGTGAAGCTGGTTGACTATGACTCTTTCGGTCCCGTTCACTATGAAAGAACCGCTGGGGGTCATAAGCTGTACTTCTCCGAAATATATCTCTTGCTCTTTTATGTCGCGGAACTGCCTTTCGGTGTCCTTCTGCCCCTTCTCACCCTCGGGTATGTCCCATATTATAAGACGGAAGGTTACGTAAAGGGGAGCAGTGTAGGTATAGCCTTTAAGTCTGCATTCAGCGAAATCATACTTGGGTTCGTCAAGCCTGTAGTTGAGATACTCCAAGGACGCCTTGCCATTATAGTCCTCAAGGGGAAAAACGGCCTTGAAGGCTCCGTGAAGGCCGGTGTCCGAACGTTCATCCGGAGGAACATCGGCCTGCAGAAAATCTTGGTACGATTTTATCTGTACATCAAGCAGGTGGGGGATATCCAGAACCTGGGGGATCTTTGAAAAATCTTTCCTTAATTCCTGAGACTCTACCTTTTCTATGCTCAATACGCACCCCCTCGTTTTTTAATTTAAGTGAAAATAACCGGAAAAAATTATCGTCAGTTAACTTCAACGGTCGCCCCGGCGTCTTCAAGCTTTTTCTTGATCTCTTCAGCCTCATCCTTGCTCACTCCCTCTTTTACGGGCTTAGGAGCTCCCTCGACAAGTTCTTTGGATTCCTTGAGTCCGAGACCCGCAATTTCCCTTACCGCTTTTATAACCTGTATTTTCTTGTCTCCGAAGGAGCCGAGAATTACACTGAATTCACTTTTCTCTTCGGCCACAGGAGCGGCTTCGGCACCGGCAGCAGCTGCAACAGCGACTTGCGGCGCGGCAGCCTGGACACCAAACTTGTCTTTTATCTCCTCTATCAGTTCGGAGATCTCAAGCATGCTGGCTTGTTCAAGATAGGTGATAACGTCTGTTCTGCTAATATCGGGCATCTGTTTTATTCCTCCTTGATAAACAGTTCTACAACTTTTTATTCAGTCTTTTTTTCTTTTAAACCTTCGAGCACGCCGACAATATTCGAGCGTGCCTGCTCCAAAACTCCCACGAGGTTGCCCATCGGAGCGCTGAGAAGGCCTATAAACTCGGATAGAAGTTCCTGTCTTGACGGAAGCTTCGCTATCCGCTCTATTCTGGATACGTCGACTACTTCTCCCTCGAATATTCCGCCCCTTATCTTGATTTCGGGAAAATCTTCACCGTAATCAATAAAGACCTTCGCCGCCGCAGAAGATTCCCCATCGCAGATCGCTACCGCGGTGGGTCCTGAGAAAAGATCCTTCATCTTCTCTACGTCCGTTCCGAGCGAAGCTTTTTCCAAAAGAGTGTTCTTAACAACCCTGAATTCCGTATTGGTCTGCCTGAGCTTCTTTCTCAGGACATCTATCTCCTTTACTTTAAGCCCTTGGTACTCGACGATGAACACTGACGGCCCGGAATGAAATCTGGATGCCAAGTCATCAATTATTTTCTGTTTTTCGGCTTTGCTGAGCATAGTTTCTCTCTTTTCGTATCTAGTTTCGCGCTATGTTCACGCTGCGATTCCCATATTTTTAAGCTCGTTTCTAAGATCCGGCACACTTACTCCGATGCCGGGACCCATGGTCGCCGACACCGAAATCTTCCTCAGGAAAACACCCTTGGAAGCGGCAGGCTTCTCTTTTATCAGAAAACCCATAAAAGCGAGGAAGTTTTCCTTTAAGTTTTCTTTTCCGAAAGAAACTTTCCCGACAGGAGCATGTATAACGCCGCTTTTATCGTTCCTGATCTCAACACGACCGGCCTTTGATTCCCTCACCACGTTAGCAACATCCGAAGTCACCGTACCTACCTTGGGACTCGGCATCAGTCCTCTGGGTCCCAGAACTTTTCCCAGTCTACCAACTTTCGCCATCACGTCAGGAGTGGCTATAGCCACATCAAAATCAAGCCAGTTCTCCTTGGAAATCTTCTCAACAATATCGTCAAGACCCACGTAGTCAGCCCCGGCATCTTTTGCCTCAGCCGCCTTGTCATCCGCAGCGAATACAAGAACCGTTATTTTTTTCCCGAGACCGTGAGGCAGCACGACAGCGGAACGAATCTGCTGGTTTGCGTGCCTGGGGTCTATGCCGAGGTTTACGGCTACATCCACCGTTTCGTCAAATTTCGCGTAGTGTGCCTGCGCCACAAGCTCCATGGCCTCTTCAACCGTATACTCTTTGTGGGTATCCACCTTGGCGCTTACGTCAATATACTTTTTTCCTCTGATGGCCATGAAGTTTTCTCCAAACTTTATCCTTCTATATCAATTCCCATGCTTCTCGCAGTGCCGCGCACGACCATAAGGGCCGCATCAATTTCATCGGTATTGAGATCCTCTAGCTTTCTCTGCGCTATTTCCCTTGCCTGCTCTTCCGTAATCTTCCCGGCTTTTGTCCTAGGTGTAGACCCTGAACCCTTCTCTACGCCCGCAGCTTTTTTCAGCAGGTAAGAAGTAGGAGGAGTTTTTATCTGAAGATCAAAACTCCTGTCCGCGTAGACGGTTACCGTAACGGGAAGAAGCCCTTCGGTAGAAGATGTCTGGGCGTTAAAAGCCTTGCAGAATTCCATTATGTTAACGCCTCTTTGTCCGAGCGCGGGACCCACGGGAGGCGAAGGGGATGCCTTTCCCGCCTCAATCAGCAACTTTATGTAACCGCTTATTTCCTTCATTCTAGATTTTCTCCACCTGGTTAAAATCGAGCTCTATGGGCGTGGTTCTGCCGAAAATGCTGACCAATACCTGCACCCTGGCTTTCTCGGGTTTTACGTCTTCTATAATTCCGGAGAAATTGGCAAAAGGTCCCTCTATAACTCTTATGGATTCTCCTTTCTCAAAGGCGACACTCGGTTTGGGTTTGAGCGTACCCTCTTTCGCCCTCGTCTTTATCTCATTAACCTTTTCTTCGTCAACTTCGGGAATGGAATCAATATTTATCTTTCCATCAACCGGGCGGCCTCCCACGAAACTTATGACCTTAGGTATTTCCCTTACGAAATCCAGAGTCTCTTTGTTGAGGTCCATTTTAATCATTATATATCCGGGGAAGAATTTCCTTACAGAGGTTCTTTTCCTCCCGCCTTTCTGCGTCTCAACCACGGTTTCAGTAGGAATAAAAACCTCGTCAATAGCAAGGTTTTCATTGTTCATGCTCTCTATTCCGTTCTCTATCTGGGTTTTAACCCTTTCTTCAAAACCTGTATTGACGTGTACTATATACCACTTGCTCGGCATCCGAAGACTGCTCCCAATTCGTTCTTTAACTCAGTATAAGACCGAACAGAAAAGAGAACACGTAATCGGCCAGCATAAAAAAGAGTGCAAAGAACGCGGTAATAATAACAACCACTAAGGTTGATTTGACCGTGTCTTTACGCTCGGGCCAAGTTATTCTTTTCAGTTCTGTGGCAACACCACTGAGATACCTGGTCGTATCAACTTTGATTTTGTCAAATTTTTCCATGACCTGGCTTTTCTGCAGGGCAGGAGGGTCTCGAACCCCCAACCTGCGGTTTTGGAGACCGCTGCTCTACCAATTGAGCTACTGCCCTGTAGAGTCTCCCGTTAGTTACCCATCACTCAACAATCTTAGTTACTACCCCTGCCCCCACAGTTCTTCCACCTTCTCTTATCGCAAACCTAAGCTGCTCCTCCATCGCCACCGGCGCTATCAGCTCTACATCCATGCTCACGTTGTCCCCAGGCATTACCATCTCCACTCCCTCAGGCAATACCACCGCCCCTGTCACATCCGTCG